>JAYUYB010000845.1:0-6508 GCA_043752655.1 Chloroflexota bacterium | reverse complement strand
ATCTTGAGCAGGCGGAAGATTTTAACCTTCAGGCCATGGCCTCCGGGCGCGGCTGGCGCTGGCTGCGGCGGTAGGCGCCTGGCGCTACGCCGAGGGTGCGCTTGAAGGCCTTGCTGAAGGCGATCTCTGAGCCGTAGCCCACACGGTGGGCGATCTCGGCCGTGCCGAGCGCGCCGTGCTGGAGCATGCCTGCGGCGGCGCGCATGCGCCAGTTGGTTACGTACTGAAGCGGCGTCTCGCCCACCAGGGCGGTGAAGCGCGCGGCGAACCCCGAGCGCGACATCGCCACCTCCATCGCCAGCGCCTCGACCGTCCAAGGGTGGGCCGGGTTGCGATGGATAGCGCCCAAGGCCGCGCCGATCTGCGGGTCGTGAAGCGCGCCGAGCCAGCCGCGCGCCGCCTCGCCCGCCTGCACCACCCAGGCGCGCACAATCTGGATAAACAGAATATCGGCGAGCCGCCGCGTAAGCGTGACGGCGCCAGGCTGCTGTGAGCCGGCCTCGCTCGCCAGAAACTTCAGCGTCGCGTCGAGCCAGGGCACCAACTGGCCTTGCTCGCCACTGATATGCAGCAGCGGCGGGAGCAGGCCGAGTAGTGGGTGCCCGTTGTCATGCGCGTAGTCGAACAGCCCGCAGAGCAGCACCGTCTGCGGGCCGGCGCCGTCTACCTGGCGCACCTCGCACGCGTCGGGAACCTCGTTGTCGAGCTGGATCTTCACGACTGGCGGCAGCGCGGGGTCCGAGCTGATCTGGTGCGCGGCGCCGCGCGGCAGGACGATCACATCGCCACCGGCGAGCGGGATCGGCGTGGGCTGGCCCTCGATTGTCAGCCAGCAGCTGCCGCCCTCGATCACATGGAAGGTGGCGGCCCTTGTCGCCCCGAAGGCCAGGCACCAGGGGGCGCGCAGGATCGAGCGACAGTAGAGCGTGCCGTGCAGCCGCAGGCTGTTCAGCACATCGGTGAGCACATCCATACACGTAGCCTCGCTCAGCTTAGGACGCTCGGACAGGAAATGTGGACGCTCTGATATACCTCGTCGCACTAGCTGCCATTATACTTGGATTACACCGCAAGCGAGCGCTACTAAAACAGGACATCTGCTATGAGCAACTGGATCATTCGGCTGGCGCTGATCGCCAGCGCCGCCGCCACAGGACTATTCGCCGGGCTGCTCTGGACCTTTGCTGTAGGCGTGAATCCGCTCTACGCCACGCTAGATGGGCCGACCTACGCGAGCATCCAGCAGAAGATGATCGGCACGATCGACGCTGGCATCCCGCCGGTGCTCATCCTCACCGCCGTTGCGCCCCTGGTGGCGCCGATCACGCTGGGCGTAACCCGGCAGTGGCGCACGCCGGTCTTCGCGCTCACGCTGAGCGCCTTCCTGCTCTACATGCTGGGCGTGATGGTCTTTACGGTCGTGCTCAACGTGCCGATCAACAATGTCATCCTGAGCTGGGACCCCGCGGCGCCGCCCGCCGACTGGGCGCAGGCCCGCGACGAGTGGGATCGGCTCAACGCTATCCGCACGCCGATCTCGGTGCTCGCCTTTGTGCTCTACCTGGCGGCCCTCACCCAGCCACTGCGGGCCACGGCGACAGCACCGGCCACTGTGCGGCGCGCGGCGTAGGCTCTTCCCGGAAGCTAGCGGGATCTGGTGTATGCTAGAGCTATGCCACGCTTTAAATACCCCTACGCCTTCCGCCGCGTCGCCGCCGAGCTGAACCCCTTCCCGCACCTCCAGCGGGCGCCCTACAGCGGCGCGACGGAGCCGCTGGAGCTTGTCACCGCCGATGGTGTGACGATTGCGGCGACGCTGCTGCGCCGTGGGCGCGACCAGCTGGTGATCCTCTGCCACGGCTTCGCGGCCAGCCAACGGGCGATCGGCGTGGTCTGGCTGGCTGAGCAGCTGGCCGGCGCCTACGATGTGCTCAGCTTCGACTGGCGCGGCTACGGCCGCAGCGGGGGTCTCGCCAGCTTTGGCGGCGCCGAGGCGCTCGATCTCGCCGCCGTGCTCGCCACCAGCCGTGCACTTGGCTACCGGCGCGTGGCCGTGGTGGCGGAGAGCATGGGCGGCCTGATCACGCTCGCCACCCTTGGGGCCGAGGCCGCGAGCGCGGGCTTCCCCATGCCGGACGTGGTGTGCGCCGTAAGCGCCCCGGCGGACTACGCGCTCACCGCCGGCCTGCGCCCCCAGCTGGTCAAGCATCTGGCGCCCGTAAGCTGGCTGCGGCCTGTGGCGCCGCTGCTCGGCTTTCGGCTTGGCGAGGTGCGGCTGCCGCGCCCGCTCGATGTGATCGACCAGATCGGGCTGCCGCTGCTGCTTGTCCACGGCGACCACGACGGCACCGTGCCAGTGCGCAACGCCTATCTGCTGAACGAGCGCCACCCCGCCGCCACGCTGCGGATCTACCCCGGCGTCGACCACGCCTTTGTCGGCATGCGTGAGCGCACTCCCTGCGTCTTCCTCCAGGATCTGCGCGAGCTGCTTGAGCGGATGTAGCGCACGGCCGCCGTGGCGCTACAATAGCACGAGGGTTGCCGCGTGGAGGGAGGCAGAGCGATGAGCGATGCGTC
Organism: Chloroflexota bacterium; assembly: GCA_043752655.1. Classification (GTDB taxonomy): domain Bacteria; phylum Chloroflexota; class Chloroflexia; order Chloroflexales; family Chloroflexaceae; genus OHK40. The sequence goes on along the minus strand of JAYUYB010000845.1, from coordinate 3,931 downwards.
GGGTGAGCGGGCGCACAAGGCGGCGAACGAGGAGCGCATGGCGGAGATCGTGCTGCCAGACGAGACGAACGGCTTTGGCACGATGTTCGGCGGCGATGTGATGGCCCTAATGGATAAGTCGGCCGCGATTGCGGCGCTGCGCTTCTGTCGGCAGCCCGTGGTCACGGCCTCCAGCGAGCGGATCGACTTCCGCACCCCCATCGGCCAGAGCGAGATTATCGAGGCCTACTCGCGCGTGATCTACGTTGGCCGCACCTCGATGGTGGTGCGCGTGCGTATCCTCGCCGAGCACCCGCTTCACGGCGAGCGCCGCGTCTGCACCACCGGCTACTTCAGCATGGTGGCCATCGGCCGCGACGGGGCGAAGGCCCGCCCTGTGCCCAAGCTGCTCTTGCTGGACGACGAGGCCCACGCCGAGCACGCGCTGGGCGCCGAGATCGCGCAGGCGATCGCCAGACGGCGCGCGAGCTAACAACAACTGTTTGAAAATCGGGTATTCTAACCAGATATGATTGACGAAACCCTTTTCCGCCAGGTGCTGGGCCACTTCGGCTCGGGCGTCACTGTGGTGACAACCGCCCACGCGGGGCGCCTCGTCGGCCTCACCGTAAGCTCGTTCAGCTCGCTCTCGCTGCGCCCGCCCCTGGTGCTGGTCTGCATTGACAACGCGGCCGGCAGCCACGCCGCCATCAGCGCGGCCGGCAAGTTTGCGATCAACATCCTCGCCGAGGGCCAGGAGTATCTCTCGCGCCGCTTCGCCAGCGCAGAGGCCGAGAAATTCACTGCGGGCACCTTCGAGCTCTCGCCGCGCGGCCTGCCGCTGATCAGCGGGGCACTCGCCCAGATCGAGTGCGCGCTCCACAGCACGCTGCCTGGCGGCGACCACACGATTTTTGTGGGCGAGGTGCAGGCCGCGCAGTGCCACGACGGGCGCCCGCTGCTCTACTATCGCTCTGGCTACCACACGCTTGGTAGCTAGCTACATCCCGTGTCATACCAATACCGCCTACATCATCTAGGTCGCAGGCTTATGGGGCTGCTGATTGCAGCGCTGCTGCTTGTGCTGGCGGGCTGCGGCCCTGGCCGCGCTGCCGCCGTGCCGACCGCCGCGCCAACGGGTGCCTCGCTGCCCACGCTGATGCCCACGCCCACCGGGCCGCCCCCCACCCAGGCACTGCCGCCGCCGCTAGCCCCGCCCGACGACACCGGCTGGCTTGCCGCCGCGCCGGGCGTGGAGCTGCGCGAGCTGCGCGTGGCTGTTGGCGGCCAGAATGCCCCGGTGAGTGTGGTTCGCCTCGACCCGGCGCAGGTGCGGCTGAGCGTCGGCTACGCGCCCGACGCGCCGCGCGCTCTCTCGGCGTGGGCTGGGAGCGCGGGCGCCGTGGCCGCGATCAATGGGGGCTTCTTCGACGCGGACGGTCGCACGGTGGCCCTGCTGGTGCAGGCGGGCCAGCCGGTGGGGGACAGCTATACGGGGCAAGGCGGCATGTTCGCCGTCACGCCTGAGGGCGGCGTCTGGCTGCGCGGCCTGGCCGACGCGCCCTACAACCCCGCCGAGCCTGTGGCCGAGGCGCTCCAGGGCTGGCCGCTGCTGGTGCGCGGCCCCGGCGAGGCGGCCTACAGCTTCGAGGATGGCGAGCGCGATCGGCGCAGCGCCCTCGCCCTGGACGGCGCGGGCCGCGTGCTGCTTATCGCCGCGCCCACCGCCGCCTTCACCCTGTCCGAGCTGGCAGCGTGGCTCGCTGGCTCCGACCTCGCTGTGGCCACAGCCGTGAACCTCGACGGCGGCTCCTCCACGGGCCTGATCGTGCAGAGCGACAGCGCGCCCGCCCGCATCGACCCCTTTGCGCCACTGCCGATTGTGCTGCTGGCGCTGCCACGCTAAGGGATGTCAGGTGTCAGGCGGCGCTGATCCTGACGCTCACCCGAGCCCAGCGAGCAGCCGCACATACGCCTCGCTCTCGGCCTTGAATACGTGCTGCACCTGCACAGTGCTGATGCTCACGGCGCCGATGTTGCGCAGATGCTCCACGGCGGGCAGCAGTTCGTCCTGGGGCACCACCACGTTTACGGCGTACCACTGCGCTGCGCCCTCGCCGGCGTACTTGCTCCAGACGGGAGCAATGGTAGGGCCTTGGAGGCCCGCCAGCTCCAGGCGCTCGCTCACGCGGCGCCCCACGGTCTCCACGGTCTCGCCGGCCACGTTGGCCGTCAGCGAGTAGAAGAGCCTGCCGCGCCGCCGCGCCTCCACCAGCTCCAGCAGCTGACGCACCAGGGCGAGCTTGGGGGTGTCGCCGCGCAGGGTGCGCCGGCTCGCCACGAGCACGGCCTGGGAGCGCAGGATCGGCCCGCCGACGATCTTCAGGCGGTTGTCGCGGATGGCTGTGCCAGTCTCGGTGATGTCGGCGATGATATCGGCGTAGCCGAGGCTGGGGGCGGCCTCGGTGGCGCCCTGCGAGTCCACCAGCTCGAAGGCGTTGATGCCCTGGCCGTAGCAGAAGCGGCGCACCGTCTCGGGGTACTTGGTGGCGATGCGCAGGCGGCGGCCCTGGCCGCGCAGCTCCACGGCGAGGTCGGCCAGGTCGTCCCAGCCGCTCACATCCACCCAGCCCTGGGGCACGGCGAAAACCAGCTCCACGCGCCAGAAGCCAAGGTCGTCGTAGGCCACAAGCAGGTCGGCGTCGTCGCCGCGCTGCTCGGCCACCAGGTCGTAGCCGGTGATACCGATGTCGATCGTGCCCTGGGCCACCTTCTCGACGATGTCGGCGGGACGATGCAGCAGCACCTCTGTGTCCGGGAGGCCGCGCAGGGCTGCGGTGTACTGGCGCGGGTTGGCGCGAATCACGCGCAGGCCGCAGCTCTCTAGCAGTGCGAGCGCTGCATCGTAGCCGGAGCCTTTGGAGGGGATGGCGAAACGTAGCATAGGCTTCTGTGAGACACTCAAGCGGCTATCGGCTATCGGCTATCTCAGATCAGCGTTCTGTGCGCAGCAGATCCTGCCACCAGGCGGCGGTGGACTGGTCGGGGTCGTCGCCGAAGCGGGCGAGGTAGGCCTGGTGGTGCTCCAGGCGCTGGGCGTAGAGGGCGTGGAGCGGGGCGGGGTCGCGGCGCTCCACCAGCTCGCGCACGGCGGTGACGATGCGCTCCACCGCGAGGTTGAGCGCGCTGAGCCCGATCGAGGCCGAGGCGGTGTGGCGCGGGTCGCGGCCCACCACACCGCTTGTGGCAGGGCTGAGCGGGCCATCGCCGAGGGCCGCAAGCTCCACGAGATCGGGGCGCAGGGCGAGCAGCACCGAGCTCTCCCAGAGCGCGGCGTGGTCGAGCATCTCGTCGTCTACCAGGCCGAGGGGGGGCACGGCGAGCACGAGCAGGCCGTAGTCGGCGATGGCGCTGCGGGCGGCCTGGATCATCAGCAGGTCGCTGCCGGGGCTGTAGTGGCCGCTCACCAGCACGGCCGCGCGCCAGCCGCCTGCGGCCAGGGCGGCGAGGGCATCGCTGAGCAGGGCGCGGAGCGTGGTGGCGCGCAGGCCGAGCGAGTCGGGGTGGGGGGCGGGGCCGAGTGGCCAGCAGACTGCGGGCAGCAGCACGCCGCCCGTGCGGCGGGCGCAGCGTTCGGCCACGGCCTTGGCCAGCAGGGTATCGAGGCCGAGCGGCAGGTGCGGGCCGTGCCAGCTGAGGCCGCCCCAGGGCAGGTAGGCCACCGGGGCGCGCTCGCGGATAGCGGCTAGCTCGGCGGGCCGCAGCTCGGCGTAGTGGCCCCAGGGCAGGGCGTTGATCATAGGCGGGCGCACCTCGGCGGGGCCCACGCGGGGCGCCCTTACTGTGATTGTCATAACGTAGAAATCTCGTCCAGCCCAAGGCGGCGCTCGTCGCGGCGCTCCAGGTCGCGCCACACCAGGGTGCGGCTCTGGCGCTCCTCGACGCCAACAAT
>JAYUYB010000844.1:0-6509 GCA_043752655.1 Chloroflexota bacterium | reverse complement strand
CCGTCAAATGGTGCTAGCTCCGCCCCAGGGCCTTGAGGATAAAGGCGTACTCACGGGCCGTCTCGCGCAGATTGTCGAAGCGGCCCGACGCCCCACCGTGGCCGGCGGCCATGTTGATGTGCAGCAGCAGCATGTTCGCGTCGGTCTTGCGGGCGCGCAGGCGCGCCACCCACTTGGCGGGATCCCAGTAGGGCACCTGAAGATCGTTCAGGCCCGTCGTCGCCATTATATGCGGGTAGGCCTTGGCCTCAATCTGATCGTAGGGGTCGTAGGAGCGCATGTAGCGATACTGCGCCTCGATCTCAGGGTCGCCCCACTGGTCCCACTCGATCGCAGTAAGCGGCAGATCCTTGTCGATCATAGCGGCGATCACATTGGTGTAGGGCACGCGAGCCAGCACGGCGCGGAACAGCTCGGGGCGCGCGTTCACCACGGCGCTCATCAGCAGGCCGCCCGCGCTGGCGCCCGAGATCGCCAGCTGCTCTGGGCTGGTGTAGCCCTGGGCGATCAGCTGCTCGGCGCAGGCGATGAAGTCGCTGAAGCTGTTCTTTTTATGCATCAGGCGGCCCTGCTCGTACCAGGCCCGCCCTAGCTCCGCGCCGCCACGAATATGGGCGATCGCAAACACAAAGCCCCGGTCGAGCAGGCTCAGGCAGCGCACGTGGAAGGCCGGATCGTAGCTGTATCCGTAGGCCCCGTAGCCGGTCAGCAGCGCGGGTGCGCTGCCGTCGCGGGGCGTGTCGCGCCGGTAGACCAGCGAGATCGGCACGCGTGCCCCGTCGGGCGCCACTGCCTCTAGCCGCTCCGAGACGTACAGGCTTGCGTCGTAGCCGCTGGGGATCTCATCCTGCTTGCGCAGCTCCCAGTGCCCCTCGGCCATGTGGTAATCCACCACCGAATTCGGCGTTACCAGCGAGCTGTAGCTAAGGCGCAGCACGTCGCTGGCGTACTCCGGGTTCTCGCCCGCGCTTACGCTGTAGACTGGCTCAGGGAAGGTGACATAACGTACATTGCTGCCATCGGGGGCCATCAGCCGCAGCTGCTGGAGGCCGCCGCGCCGCTCGTAAATCACCAGCTGCTCGGCGAAGGCGTCCACCCCGTCGATCAGGACATCGGGCCGGTGGCCGATCAGATCGTGCCGCTCGCTGGGGTTGGCGGTGGGGGCGGCCACCAGGCGGAAATTCTCGGCGCCCTCGTTGGTGCGGATCAAGAACTGCGCGCCGTGATGCTCCACGTCGTACTCGATGCTTTTGCGCAGCGGGTCGAGCGTCACAAAGGGCGCGGCGGGGTCATCGGCGGGCTTGTAGCGCACCTCGGTGCCATCGTGGCTCCAGAGGCGCAGCAGCAGGAAGGCGCGCGAGCGCGTCTTGTCGAGGTAGAGCGAGAGGCGCTCGTTGGGCTCCTCGTGCAGCAGCTCGTCCTGGGCGGGGTCGCTGCCGAGCGTGTGGCGGTACAGCCGATAAGGCCGGTGGGCGTGGTCGAAAGTGGTGTAGTAGAGCGTCTGGCCGTCCTCGCCCCACTCCAGGCTGAAGGCACCGTTGGGGATCTGCACAGGCAGCATGGCACTGGTGGCGAGGTTTTTGATCGCGATGGTGTAGACCAGGCCGCCAGTAGTGTCGAGGCCGTAGGCCGCCATGCGGTGGTCGGGGCTGACTTTGAAGCGCCCGAGGCGGCAGTAGCTCTGGCCCACGGCGAGCGCGTTCAGGTCGAGCAGCAGCTGCTCGGTGCCGTCGGGGGCGAGGCGGCGGCAGACGTTCGGGTACTGCTTGCCCTCCTCGGTGCGCGTATAGTAGAGATACGGCCCGTTGCGCACGGGGACGCTCAGATCCTGCTCTTTGATCCGGCCGCGCAGCTCGGCGAAGAGCGTGGCCTGGAGCGCGGCGGTGTCGGCGAGCAGCGCCTCGCTGTAGGCATTCTCGGCCTCCAGATAGGCGCGCACCGCGGGGTCGGCCTGCTGCTGAAGCCAGGCGTACTCATCCACAATCACATCGCCGTGAAGCCGGATCTCGTGGTGGCGCGTGGGGGCGACGGGCGGGGCGGGCGTGTCGGGCATAGAGGGCCTCCGTTCTGTCATAGCCGATAGCCGATAGCCGATAGCCGATAGCCGATGGCCCGCACCGTCCACCGTCCACCCTTCTAGCTAAAAAAGCGCACAACGCGCGGGACAATCGCCTCGTGGGCGTCTTCGAGCACATAATGGCCGGCATCGTCGAAGCGGGTGGCCTGGGCGTCGGGGAAGCGCTGGAGCCAGCCTGCGAGAAAGTGGTCGGAGAAGCACCAGTCTTTGCCGCCCCAGAGGATGCACATCGGGTGCTGGCGCAGCGCGGCGAGCTCGCGGTCGATCCCGTCCACGACGGCCCAGGTGGGGTGTCCGGGGTGAGTGGGGATGTCGCGCACAAAGCCCTGGATCGCCAGGCGCTCGGCCCAGGAGCCGTAGGGGAGCAGGAAGCCCGCGCGCACCTCGGGCGCCATCGGGCGCTCCACGGCCATCACGGTGGCGGCGCCGGCAAAGGCGTTCAGCCCGCGCACGGCCAGCTCGCCCACAAGCGGGTAGCGGCAGGCGGCGATGCGCCACGGCAGACGGGGCGAGAGGAAGGCGGCGGTGTTCAGCACCACGAGCCTGCGCACCAGCTCGGGGTGGCGCGTGGCCCAGCCCATGCCGATGGCGCCGCCCCAGTCGTGGACGACGATGTCGATCGGGCCAAGCTTGAGGTGGGAGAGGAGCTGGGTGAGGTTCTCGATGTGCGCGCTGAGCGTGTAGGGGTAGCGCTGGGGTTTGTCGGAGAGGCCGCAGCCCATGTGATCGGGGGCGATCACGCGGTGGCTGGGGCTCAGGGCGGCGATCAGGCGGCGATAGTAGAACGACCAGGTGGGGTTGCCGTGGACGAGCAGCACGGGCGGGCCGTCGCCCTCATCGACATAACTAAGCGCACCGCCGGGCAGCTCCAGCCGTGCCGTGTGAAACGGGTAGAGCGCACGAATCGGCGCGAGGGCCTCGGGCGCGCGGGCGTCAAGCGTAGGCCGCATAGGTCTCCTGTGCAGAGCGGGGCCAGCGCAGAGGAGTATAGCACGCGGCGCGCTAGGACGCGCCGCTAGGGGATGGTTGCGGATGCGGCGTAGCGTTTCGGGCTGCCCGCTGGCCGGCGGCTGAAGCCGCGCCGGCCGGACCGATGGCCGCGCGTCCGCCTACACGGACGCAGCACGGCGTCGGCGCAGGCCGATGTGCGGCGCGAAGCGCCCCCGTAGCCGCGGCTTCAGCCGCCAGGCACCGGGAACGCCACCGCAGCGCCCCGAAAGCATACGTCGCACGCGACGGTTGCCGCATCGATCCGCCAGGTTGTCGGGGTTTCTCTCACTGCCCGCATGCGCTCTGGTACACTGATTGTACCGATACGGCGCTGTTGATGCGTCGGCGGCAACGGTGTTCTTCCCCACAAGGAGGTGGCTATGAAGACGATTCTTGTGCCGCTCGACGGCTCTCGCCAGGCGGACCAGGTTCTGCCCCATGTGGTGTACCTGGCGCGAACCCTTAAGGCCCGCGTCTGCCTGCTGCGCGTGCTGCCCGACCTGTACGACGGTGTCCCTGTGCTGCACGATGTTGTGGCGTCGTACGGGGTGGGCGAGGGGATGCTCGTGCAGGCGCCTGCGCAGCCGTCGCTCGACACCAGGCGCCGCGAGGCCGAAGACGAGGAGCTGTCGGCGCTGATCGAGCTGCGCGCCGAGGGCCTCGAGGCCGAGCTAGAGGTGCATGTTGGCCACCCGGCCGAGATCATCGTCGAGACGGCCACGGCCAAGCAGGTGGCGCTGATCGCGATGGCGACCCACGGCTACAGCGGGCTGCGCCGCTGGGCGCTGGGCAGCGTTACCGACAAAGTTATTCACGCCGCGCCGATGCCTGTCTACGTGGTGCGCGGTGTCGTTGCCGACGCGGTACAGGCGCCGCAGCTGCGGCGGCTGCTGGTGCCGCTTGATGGCTCGGCGTTCTCGCGCCAGGCGCTGCCGCTCGCAACGGAGTTGGCGGTGGCGAGCGGCGCCGACCTGATCCTGCTGCACGTCGTGACTGCGGCAGTCAACCTCGCCTACGCTGATCCGTTTCTAGGCGGCAGCTTCGCCGGGCTCACGGCCGAGGCGTCGAAAGAGCTAGCGGATCGCGCGTTCGCCGAGCTGGAGACGCTGGCGCAGCAGATCCGTGCGCAGCACGGTGTGGCCGTGCGCTGTGTGGTGGGCCTGGGCCTCGCCCCAGATGTGATCATCGACGAGACCGAGACGCGCGAGGCGGATCTGGTGGTGATGGCGACCCACGGCTACAGCGGGCTGCGGCGCTGGGCCCTTGGCAGCGTTACCGACAAGGTGCTGCACGCCGGCCGCACGCCGCTGCTGCTGGTGCGCGCCAGCGAAGCCGACGCTGCTGCGCCTAGCGAGGCGGGCCAGAGCTGAGGGCGTTCCTGTCCGCAGGCTCCACACCGCGGGCCAGAAATGGGCCAGAAATCTGCGCAATCTGCGGATAAAATGTCCGGTTGATCTGCCCTGCCCACAGGCTACCCTCCGCCCTGGTAGGGGAGCGCCACGCGAAAGGTGCTGCCCGCGCCGAGCTGGCTCTCAACCTCGATCTGCCCGCTGTGCTGGGTGACGATATGGGCGCTGATCGAGAGCCCAAGCCCCGTCCCGGTGGGCTTGGTGGTGAAGAAGGGCTCGAAGAGATGCGCCCGGATCTCCTCGGGGATACCGACGCCGGTATCCTGGATCTCCACCAGGGCCACCTTCGGGCCGGCGAGCGTGCGCACCGTCAGCGTGCCCCCGCCGGGCATAGCGTCGACCGCGTTCAGCAGCAGGTTGAGCAGCACCTGGCGCAGCTGATCGCCGCTCCCGACGACGGGCGGCAGATCGGGCGCCGGCGTAAAGATCACCTGGATCGCGATATGGCGGGTGTTCAGGCTGGTGATGGTGAGCGTCTCCTCCAGCAGCCGGTTAAGATCACAGGGCGCCAGCTCGCCCCGCAGCGGGCGGTAGAAGTCACGCATGCGCTCGATGATGCCCGCGATGCGGCCAAGCTCGTCACGCGCGATCGTCAGGTACGAGGACTCGCGCAGCTCCGCAGGCAGATCCTGCTCTAACAGGTAGAGACAGTTGCGGGCGGCGTAGAGCGGGTTGTTGATCTCGTGGGCGATAGAGGCGGCCAGCTGCCCGACGGCCGCGAGGCGTGCGGCTTGCAGCATCGCGGCCTCGGCCATCGTCATGCGCTCCACCATCAGCTGCTGCTGGGCCTCCAGATCTGCCACCCGGCTCGAGAGCGTGCGCGCGGCGGCCAGGCTCTGCTCCTCGCTGATGGCGGCGGCCGTCAGCTGGGCCAGCCCCTCCAGGGTGGTCGCTGTCTCGTGCGATAGGGCGGTCTCGCCCTCCAGGCGGATCAGCAGCATCGCCCCAATCGCCTGATCGTGGGCCACCAGGGGGAGTGCAAGGCAGCCACCCGGCAGCTCCGTCAGCTCGAACATGCGCAGAAACTGGGCCTGGGCGTCGGGGTCGTGCGCGGCGAGCATGGCGGCGAGCTCGCGCGGTGAGGCGGCGTAGCGGGCCTGGCGCGCGGTGAACGCAGCGCCCACGAGGGCGGCATCGCGTGGCAGGCTGAGGCTTGGCAGCGGCTGAAAGCCGGCGCTGGCGCGCAGCGCAAGGCGTTGCCCCGCTGCGTCGTACAGGTAGATCGCGCCGCGCTGTGCTGCGGGGAGCAGCGCCAGGGCGTGGGTGAGCGCCCGTTGCAGCACCGCGTCGAGGCTGCGCGCGCTAAACAGCGTCTGGCTCACGTCGAGCAGGCTATTGAGGTGGGCGGTGCGCTGCTGCACCTGCCGCTCAAGCTCGTCGGCGGCCTGCTTGCGCTCGGTCACATCCCGGATCGCGCTCGTGATCAGCAGGCCAGCGGCTGTCTGGATGGCGCTCAGGCTGATCTCGACCGGGAAGCTGCTGCCGTCTTTGCGCTGGGCGACCAGCGCGAGCTCGCTGCCCATCGGGCGGGTGTGCGGATCAGCGCTGTAGTCGGCGCGGTGCTGGACGTGGCGTGTGTGCAGCGCTAGCGGCAGCAGGAGCTCGACAGGCTGGCCGATCAGCTCGCTTGCGGCGTAGCCAAACAGCTGCTCAGCCTGGCTGTTGGCGATCAGGATGTGGCCAGCCACGTCGGCGATGATCAGGGCGTCGGGCGCGCCCGCCAGCAGCGCCTGAAACTGGTGCTCGAGGCGCACCTCGACCGACGGCGACTGTGCTGCAGTGCCATGGATTGGGCCAGCGTGCAGCACAGGCGCCTGCCTTTAGCCCTTCACGCCGCCAAGCGTGAGGCCGCCAATGATATAGCGCTGGAGCGAGAGATAGACGATCGCCACTGGCAGCGAGATCAGGATGGAGAAGGCGGCAAAGCGCGACCAGGGCACCGAGCCAGCGTACTGGCCGGTCATGTTGTAGAGCGCCATGGCGAGCGTAAAATCCTCGGGGCGGGTGAGGAACTGCCACGACAGAAAGAACTC
>JAYUYB010000843.1:0-14396 GCA_043752655.1 Chloroflexota bacterium | reverse complement strand
CCGCCGTGGCCGGCAGATCGATGCCGAGTAGCGGCTCGATCTGGTTTGACATAATCAGAACGCCGGCGCCAGCGGTGAAGCCGACGGCCACCGAGTCGGAGACGAAGTTCACCAGCAGGCCGAGGCGCGCGAGGCCCATGAGCAGGCGGATCACACCGGCCATCACGGCGATCAGGCCGGCTGCGGCGATAAAGGCGGGGCTCCCTGGCGCCGCGATCGGCAGCAGCACCGAGAGCGTGATGATCGACGCGGTGTTGGTGGGGCCGCTGTTGAGATGGCTGGAGCTGCCCCAGAGCGCCGCGACCACGGCTGCGACCACGGCCGCGTAGAGGCCCATGGCGGGCGGCAGGCCGGCAAGCAGCGAGAAGGCGAGCGCCTGCGGCAGCAGCACGAGGCCCACCGTCACCCCCGCCAGGAGGTCGGAGCGCAGCGCGGAACGTGGGTAGCCGCGCAGCAGCCGTGTGGGCTGGTTCAGCAGCGTGGGGACGGCACGGAGATAGTCGATCATCGCCGGTGGGCCTAGTGGCGGTCACGATAGGAGCTGCACCGTATCACCAGAGGGCGGCGCGTGTCAAGGAGACACGGAGACACGGAGACACGGAGACACAGAGACACGGAGACACGGAGACACGGAGATAGCTCGTTGTTACCGATAGGCGCTCCGTGTCTCCCGGTCTCCCCAGCGAGCGCAGCGAGCGATGCTCCGTGTCTCCCTGTCTCCGAGCAAGCGGAGCGAGCGCACGTCACCGCGCCTCGCTGTAGATCGCCCGTAGCTCCGCGCTGCGCTCAAGCAGCTCGTTGAGGGTGCCTACGGCATCCACGCGGCCGCCTTTGAGCACGACGATCTGGTCGGCCCGCCGCAGCAGCGCTGGGCGATGTGAGACGGCGAGGATGGTGAGGGGCGCTGCGTCCGAGCCGTTGGGTGTAGACTGGAGGCCCGCCCAGAGCGCAGCCTCGGTCTCTACGTCCAGGGCGCTGGAGAGATCGTCGCAGACGAGCAGCGCGGCGCCGCGCACGAGCATGCGGGCCGCCGCGCTGCGCTGCACCTGGCCGCCGGAGAGGCGCACACCTCGCGGCCCCACCACCGTCTCCATGCCCGCCGACATGGCCGCCACGTCTGGCTCTAGCCTGGCGAGGCGCAGCGCAGCGGCGAGCTCGGCCTTGCTTGCCGGGGCGCCAAGCAAGATATTCTCGCGCAGGGTCTCGCTGAACAGACGCGCCACCTGGGGCGTGTAGGCGCAGCGCGGCGGCTGAAGGAAACGCGCCGGGTCGGCGACGGGCGCGCCGAGCCAGCGCAGCTCGCCCGCCTGGGCCGGCAGCAGCCCGAGCATAGCCCGCAGCAGTGTGCTCTTCCCCGCGCCCACCCTCCCCGTCACCACTGTGAGCGAGCCGCGTGGCAGCGAGAGATCCACCGCCGCGATGCCCTGCCCGCTGCCGGGGTGGCGGTAAGTGAGGCCGCTCACGGCTAGGAGACAAGGAGCATCGCTCGCTACGCTCGCTGAGGAGACACGGAGACACGGAGCGCCTATCGGTAACAACGAGCTATCTCCGTGTCTCCGTGTCTCCGTGTCTCCTTGCCTCCGTGTCTCCGTGTCTCCGTGTCTCCGTGTCTCCGTGTCTCCCGCCACCAGCACCTGCGCCGGCTCGTCGGGCACCAGTTCGCTCAGGCGCCGGATCGAGGCCTCCTGATGCTTGTAATCGCCTGCGAAGGTGCCGAGCAGCGCGGGCACCTCCACTGTCAGCCAGAGGTAGGTGATAAACAGAGCGAAGTCGCCCACACTGAAGCTGCCGTCGGCGAGGCCCTGGCCTGCCAGCAGCAGCACCACGCTGGTGCCGAAGACGACGATGTTGTCGGTGAGCGAGAACATCAGCTGGTTGAGCAGGCGCTCGCGCACGGCGGCGCTGCGGCGCGCCTCGTTCAGGCGGCCTAGCTGCGCCACCACCGCCGCCTCTGCGCCAGCCACCTTCACAGCCTGCACGGCGCCCAGGGCCTCGCCCAGGAACCCGCTCACCTTATCGTCGGCTGCGACGCGCTCGTCGTAGTAGCGCACCAGGCGTGTCCAGCCCCAGCGCGCCACACCCACCAGCGCGAAGAGCGGCACAAAGACCACCAGCGTGATCAGGAGGTTGATGCGCGCCATGATCCCGACAGCCAGCATGAAGAGCAGCAGGTTGCCCGCCACGTGCGGCAGCCAGAGCGGGAAATCCGTCACCTCGCTCACGTCACCATTGTAGCGATTGAGGGCCTCGCCGGTGGGCACCGGCGACGGCAGGGCGCCAGGGCGGCGCAGCAGGCTCGCCAGCAGGTTGTGGCGCAGCAGCAGCTGCGTGTCGCGTCGGAAACTCACCTCGTACCAGATGTCGCCAAACGAGAGGCTGAGCTGGGCCACGCCCACGCCCACGAAGAGCGCCACGAGCGCCCAGAGGCTAAGGGTGGCGGGCGCCGCGCCCGTGATCGTGTCGAAGAAGGCTTTCTCTACCAGGCCCAGGCCCACGGGCGCCACAATGAAGAGTATGTGGAAGCAGCAGTGCAGCGCGTAGACCAGCGGCGTGTGGCGGATCAGGCGCCAGTTGAAGGGGATGGTTTTCATGCCAGCACTTCCTCGATACCGGTGCGCAGCAGCCGCGCGAAGTGGGAGCGAGGGTTAGCGGCGAGGGCGGCGCGGGGGCCGAGCTCGGCGAGCCGCCCGCCTTCCAGGATGGCGATGCTGTCGGCCCGCTCTACGGTAACGAGGCGATGGGCGATGATGATCGCGCTGCGGCCCGCCAGCAGCCGGCTGATCGCGCGCTCTAGCAGCCGCTCCGTGGCCGGGTCGAGCCGTGACGAGGCCTCGTCGAGGATGACCAGGCCAGGGTCTTTCAGGAACACACGGGTGAAGGCCAGCAGCTGGGCCTCGCCCGCCGAGAGCCCCTGGCCGCCGCCGCCCAGCGCTGTGTCGAGCCCTTGGGGCAGGCCGTGCGCCCACTCCCAGAGCCCGAGCGCTCGTAGCGCCACCTCCACCCGCGCATCGTCGATCAGGGGATCGAACATGGTCAGGTTCTCACGCACGCTGGCCTGGAAGAGCTGCACCTCCTGGGTGACCATCCCCACGCGCCGGCGCAGGTCGCCCAGCGCCAGAACGCGCAGATCCGCGCCGCCCAGGCGGATCGCCCCGCCCTGGGGATCGTAAAGCCGGAACAGCAGGCGGCTGAGGGTGCTCTTGCCGCTGCCGGTGCGCCCCAAGAGGCCGAGGATCTCGCCGGGGCGCAGGCTTAGCGAAACGTGCTGGAGGACGGTGGACGGAGGACGGTGGACGGTGGAGGGTCTGGATCGCGAAGGGCGCGCACCTCTGGACCGCGAACGGCGCGAAGGGGCACGAACGGCGCGAACTTCTGGACCGCGAACGGCGCGTTGCCGGTTTCGTGGTGGTTCGCGGCCTTTCGCGCCTTCGTGGTCCAAAGGTGCGTCGGTCGTCGGTGGATCGTCAGCGTACCCAAACGTCACGGAGTCGAATTCTACGGCGAGGGCGCCCTCCGGCAGCGTGGCGGACGCATGCTCGCGCACCAGGGGCTGGGCGGCGAAGAGGGCGGCGACGCGGTCGATGCTGGCGCCGGCCTTTTGGAGATCCTGGGCCTGCTCGCGCAGCTTGTCCAGGGGGCTGGCGAGCATGCCGACATAGGCGACGATCAGGTAGGCCTGGCCGATGCTGGCGGAGCCAGCGAGGAAGAGCGCCGCGCCGAGGGCCAGGCCGGCGGCGTACCCTAGCGTGGAGAGGAAGTTGGTGGCGGCGTAGGCCAGGTTGGCGGCCATGCGCGCCGCGCGGAACGCGGCCATCCTTATGCCCAGCAGTTGGTCGAACTGGCGCAGTGTGTGTGCCTCCGCGCCGGCGGCCCGGATGTCCTCGGTGCCCTGGAGGCGCTCCTCCAGAAAGCCGACGGTGCGCGAGTCGGCGGCGCGCACCTGCTCCCAGCGGCGCTGGCCAAGGCGCTGCACCAGGCTGAGGGCCACGAGGCTCACGAGGGTGTAAAGCGTGAGCCCGAGCCCTACGCGCCAGTCTTGCAGCCAGAGCGCCACGAGGATGCCGCTGATCAGCAGGCCGTTGGCTGCCACAAAGACGCTGAGCTGCGAGAAGAAGTTGGCGAGGGCGGTCACGTCGCCGTCAAGGCGCTCGATCAGCTCGCCGGGCGTGTGCGTCTTGTGGAAACCGAGGTCGAGGCCGATCACGTGGCGGGCGAGGTCGGCGCGCAGGCTGTTGGTGGCCGCCCAGCCGAGCGTCTCACCCACATAGAGGGCGCCAAAGTTGGCGACGCGCTGGGCCACGGCGGCCACGATGTAGGTGGCGGCGAGGCCGAGCAGGGCGGGCTGGGCGCTGCCGGCGGTGGCGGCGTCGATGAAGCGGCCGATCAGCTGGGGGCCGATGAGTTGGAGGCCGGTGGCGGCCACGATCAAGGTGGCGAGCAGGGCCAGGCGGCCCCGATAGGGAGCCAGGTAGGTGGACAGGAGCTGCCAGTAACGGTTGAGGGCGAAGGGCATATGGGTGCGCTCCAACCATGCAAACAGCCACCGCATCCGGTGGCCGCAGACAGGTCGCTGGTCGCAAGGGCGTACGCCCGGCGCGGCGATGCCGCAGCGCGGGGGCTGAGCGCACCCTGTTGCGCGGGGTGGGGCAAGTGCAGTATGCAAAGCCCATGCGTCTCGACGGTGTGGTGCTACGTCTGGGCGCGGCTCGCGGTCCGCAGGTTTGGAGGGCCTTCCTTTGCTGTAGCGCAGATTGCAGAATGCCGCAGCATTCTGATGCGGCATTCACGCTGCGTCCTGGGTCAAGCGATCTAAGAATTGCTCTAGGGCGCGCTCAGATCCGGCTCATCTTCGCTTTGGGGGCGAGCTGGAGCAGCTTGTGCGCTTGTGGTTGGCACGCTGGGCACCGCCTTTTCCTCAATCCTGCCTCGCTGCTCTGAGGGTAGCAGCCGCAGCGAGACGTGTCAATTCGGCCGTTAGACGGAGCCGGTGCGAACCCCCAGGTATGGGCTAAGGCGCCGGCGTTGATGGGGCTCCCGTCGTGCCAGCGTTTGTCTGCCAGACCTCGACGCCGGAGAAGTTGGCCCAGCCGCCGCTGCTGGCGAGGTTGATCGCCCCGTCGCTGATGCTCACCGGCCACGGGCCGAGCCGCGCCCAGCGCCCGGCCGCGCCGCTCACATAATTGCTCTGGACTAGCTGGCCCTCCAGGCGCACGCTGAAGGTCTCGCTTGCGTTGTCCTCCCAGACGTACAGGTAGACCTCGTAGCTGCCGTTCGGCACCGCGCTGAGGGCGACTTGCAGGCTGGTCCCGTAGAGCGAGCAGCGCAGCATCTCGGCGCGCGCCGCCTCGGTGGCGGGCGTGAGCACCACGCTCTGGTTGCAGAAGGCCGTCCCGTTGCTGCTGTAGCTGGTCGCACTGCGCCCACCCCACGGGTTGCCGTCCAGCGTCAGGGCGTTCCCGCCCAGGTTCAGCCCCCGGTAGAAGCTGGCCCCGTTCGCCCCAGACACCTGTGTTGCCGTCGGGGTTGGGGTCGTCGTCGCTGTCGCCGTGGGTGTGCGGGTCGCCGTAGCTGTTACCGTGGGGGCAGACGGGTCAGGCGTAGTGGTAGCTGTGCGGGTGGCAGCAGGTGGAAGCGACCCTGAGCCTGGGGGGGCGGTGATACGCTGTGTATCATCCAGCACAAGCACCCAGTCGGGGCTGCTGCCTGGCGGCGTGAAGCTGCTTGTGCCGCTGTTGGCGAAGGTGCCAATCGCAGTTGCTGACCCCGTGCGTGGATTGTACCACTAGGCTGCCACGGGCCCGCCCGTCAGTTGGCTCATGTCAACCGTCACTGTCTGCGGCGAGGGAATGTAGACCATTGCGTAGCTGCCGTCGCTGTCGCGGGTGGCCTGCACATGGTTGATGCCCGATCCCTGCGGCGACACAAGCAGGCGCTGATCGGGAATGCGCGTAAAAAACGGACGCGACTCCATCAGCCGGCGCAGGTGGAGCATCTGCGTGGCGCCGGGGCGGCCCAGTGACTCATACCAGAAGCGCTCTGGCCCCCAGATACCAGTCCGCCCCGGCGCGTACCACTGCCACACGGCGTGGTTGCCGTAGTTCACGCCAAAGCCACCGGCGAACACCGAGCGGTACACCTGCCGCCGTACCTCGTAGTCGCGGAAAAAGCCAGGGCTGTTGCCCCAGTTCACAGGGTGATCTTCATAGGGCGGCTCTGAGTCGAACACTGGCTTGGCGGGCACGCGGTTGTAGTCCTGCGTGATCTGCTCCCACACAGGCACATCCTGGCCAGAGTGCCCCGACTGCCAGGCGTTGAGGTCGAACAGGGGATTTTCGTGAAAGGTATCGCTCGCCCGCCAAAACTGCGGTGGGTGGTAGTAAATCAGGGGGTCGGCGCCGACAGCGACCAAACCTTCGGTCAGGCCGGTCGCGATCTCGTTCCAGATCGTGGCCTGGGTCTGATCGCGGACGAGCCGGTCGCCGCCAAGCACCCACACAACATTCGTTGCACTCTGGTAGCGCGTGGCAAGCATGCGCCCATACGGGCGCGCATTCTCCGGCGTGAAGATCACCGGCCCCGGCCCCCACTCCAGGCTGACCTTGTCGCCCCAGGTCGGGACCAGTGCCACATAGATGCCGAGCTCGGCCGCACGGGCGACGACCCAGTCGATATGCGCGAAGTAGCACTCGTTGGGGCTCAGCGGGTCGTTGTTGCTCAGCGACAGACAGCCCTGGCCTGTGACCGTGGTAAGGGGCGCCTCCGAGATAACACTCGCCACGATCACGTTGAAACCGCGCGCCTGCCGGTCCAGCAGGTACTGCTCCGCCTCGGCGCGCGTGGAGTGGTGTAGCATGCTCCATACGGTGTCGCCCATCCAGAAGAAGGGCGATCCGTCGTCACCCTGGATAAAGCGCCCATTTGGGCTGACTACCAGTCGCGGCAACGCTGCCTCGCTCAGCGAGGCGCGCTGCGCGGCGACAGTTGATGGAAGGGCTTTAGCACTTGTTGCTCCGACCAGCAACATCACAGCCAGACACACAGGCCCCCAGATCCGAAACTGATGCGTCATGCTCATCCCCTTTGCAGCCTGCCTGCAACTTGCTTCCATAGATGAAACGAGCGCTGTAATACGATGGTTGTCTGTATTCTGCTCGCGCCACTAGGACTCTGTTTGGCTGGGCCTATCGGAATACACTTAAACTACATTGTTGCGTTTTTAGAATACTTTGGCTACGGTTTGGACGAGCTCATTATACATCACCAGATAAAATCGCCAGTAAACAATTTTGCAATCTTCGTCGATCATAGGGGCTTTCTCACCCCCGCCAGGGCCGCCTGCTTTCTGTCGCCCACCTTACGCGCCGATAAACTGGTACAATCGGCCTATGCTTACCCAGCTTGCCCACGAGGCCCCCGCCTGGGCCGCCTACGCGCCGGTCGCGCCACACGCGCCGCCGCTGATCGGCGACCCGGCCATGCCGCTTGTCACGGTGGTGACGCCCTCGTACAACCAGGGGCGCTTCATCGGCGACACGCTCGCCAGCGTGCTGGGGCAGGACTACCCAAACCTCGAGTATCTTGTGGTAGACGGCGGCAGCAGCGACGAGACGCTCGCCGTGCTGCGGCGCTTTGCGGGCGATCCGCGCATGCGCTGGATCAGCGAGCCGGATCGCGGCCAGTCCGACGCGATCAACAGGGGCTGGGCCAGCGCCCACGGCCAGATCCTCGCCTGGCTCAACTCCGACGACACCTACCTGCCCGGCGCCATCGCGCGGCAGGTGGCGGCGCTCGGCGCCCACCCAGCGGCCGGCGCCGTCTACGCCGACGCACTCTACACCGACGCGGCGGGCCGGCCCCGCACGCGCCTCGCGGGGCGCCCCTTCTCGCCCCTGGCCGTGCTGCGGCTAGAGCTGCCCGCGCAGCCCACGGTCTTTCTGCGGCGCGCGATCGTGGCCCAGGTTGGCCCGCTCAACCTCGCGCGGCGCTACAGCATGGACAGCGACTACTGGGCGCGGGCCATGCTGCTGGCGCCCTTCGCGCAGACGCACGCCGACGTGGCGACCTACAGGCTGCACGCCGAGTCGAAGACCGTGGCGCAGCCGGCGGGCTTCTACGCCGAGTGGCTCGCCATCGCCGAGGGCTTCTTCGCGGCGCCGGGGGTGTCGCCAGAGCTGCGCGCCGCGCGCCGCGCCGTGCTGGCCGATATCTACGCCGCCATGGCCAACCTGGAGGCGGCCGGGGGCAAGCCGCGCGCCGCGCTGCGCTACCTCGTCTACGCCCTGGGCTTGGCCGGCGCGCGCCCGCGCATGCTCAAGCTGCCGCTCGTCCTACTCGACCGCGCACTACCCATTGGCCTCGCCGCCCGCGCCACCGCGCTCTGGGGGCGGCTGCGGCGAGGGGGATAGGCGGCATCCCCTCGCCGCGATGCAATACCTTATCGGCTATCGGCTAGCGGCTATTGTGTGTGGTACACCTCGCCCATGCTGTAGACCGGCGTCGGGATGCCCTCCATGCGCGCCTTCAGCTGGAGCGAGAGGAACTGCGAGTAGTGCCGCGACTGGTGCAGGTTCCCGCCGTGAAACCAGAGCGCCTCCTGCTGGGTCGGCTTCCACATATTGCGCTGCTCGCCCTCCCAGGGGCCGGGGTCTTTGGTGGTGTTGGAGCCGAGGCCCCAGCACTTGCCCACTTTGTCGGCGACCTCCTGCGAGATCAGTCGCGCCGCCCAGCCGTTCATCGAGCCGTAGCCAGTGGCGTAGACGATCAGGTCCGCCGGTAGCTCGGTGCCGTCGGAGAGCAGCACCCCGTGCTGCGTGATCTCGGCCACGCCCACGCCGCTCTTGAGCTTCACCTTGCCCTCAATGATTAGCTCCGAGGCGCCCACATCGATGTAGTAGCCCGAGCCGCGCCGTAGGTACTTCATAAACAGGCCCGAGTTATCGTCGCCCCAGTCCAGCATAAAGCCGGCGGCGGCCAGGCGCTCGTAGAACTCCGCGTCGCGCTCGGCCATCTGCTTGTAGATGGGGATCTGGAACTCGTGCATGATCCTGTACGGGATCGAGGCGAAGATCATGTCGGCTGTATCGGTGGTTACGCCGTTCGCCACCGCCTGCTCCGAGTAGAGGCCGCCAAGCGCCAGATCCATCAGGCTATCGGAGCGGGCGATGTGGGTAGAGGTGCGCTGCACCATTGTCACGTCGGCGCCATGCTCCCAGAGGTCGGCGCAGATGTCGTGGGCCGAGTTGTTGGAGCCGATCACGACGCACTTTTTGCCGTAGAACGCCTCGCCGCCGGGGTGCTGGCTGGAGTGATGCTGCACGCCCTTGAACTGCTCGGCGCCAGGGAACTGCGGCACGTTTGCGATGCCGGACATGCCCGTGGCCAGCACCAGCTGCTTCGGGCGCAGCACCACCGTCTCGCCGCCGCGCTCGACAACCACGCTCCACTCGCCGGTCATCTCATCGTATGTAGCGCTCTTGGCCTCGCTGGCGCCCCAGTAGTTCAGCTCCATCACCTTGGTGTACATCTCCAGCCAGTCGCCGATCTTATCTTTGGGGGCGAAGACCGGCCAGTGGTCGGGGAAGGGCAGGTACGGCAGGTGATCGTACCAGACCGGATCGTGCAGGCAGAGCGACTTATAGCGCTTGCGCCACGAGTCGCCGGGGCGCTCGTTCTTCTCGATAATGATCGTGGGCACGCCAAGGCGCTTGAGGCGGGCGCCCATGGCGATCCCACCCTGCCCGCCGCCGATGATCACGCAGTAGGGCTGCGTGCTGTAGCCAAGCTCGGCCTCGGCCTGATCCTTGCGCTGCTGCCAGTTCTTGCGATCCTGGAAGGCGCCGTGCTCCACCCCGCGCGGGCGGGTGGCGCCGCGCTGTTCCTCAAAGCCTTTAAGCTCCGTCATCGTGGTGAGCAGCGTCCAGCAGCGGTCGCCCTTCAGGCGGATCTGGCCTTTGCCACGCGCCACGGCGGTCTCGAAGGTAAACCAGCCCTCGCTCAGCTCGGCAGAGCCAGTGGCCTCGCCGGTGAGCGCCCAGCTGCTGGGCCGCACGTCGTTGAGCGTGGTGTCGAGCATGGCCTGGATGGCGGGCTTGCCCTCCAGTGTTGTGATATTCCAGGTGAAGCTGACCAGATCGCGCCAGTAGCTGTCGTCATCGAACATGGCGACGGCCGCCGCGATGTCTGCGCGCTCGAGCGCCGCCCCAAAGCCCGCCAGCCATGTGGAAACCCGCTCCGACGGCGTACGTGCATCATTGCTCATTGGTTGCTCCTCGTTGGATCAGCGTTGACCAGGGCACCCATCGGCCTGCCTGAGTGGCGCAGGTAGCCTGGGAAGGCGACACATGCAGATTGAGAGACTGTCAGGTCGGGGTGATGAGCGCAGTATAACATTATTTTAACGGGTGCTGCCGCTCCGACGGGGCGCAGGGTGCGGTGTAGCGTTTCGGGCCAGGCGGGGCAGCGGGCGACTGAAGTCGCGCCACCGGGGCGCTGCGCGCCGCACGTCGGCGCAGGCCGACGCGTCCGGACTCGCCCGCGCCGGCGGGCGCCCGGCGCAGCGCGCCCCCACGGCGCGCGTTCACGCGCCCGCCGGCCGTCCATAAATGACGTAGCCCTACTGGGCGCAGGATCAGTTGACAGCGCCCGCCCACTGTGATAAGTTATCGTTAACATACCACGGAGAGGACACAACCAATGCTGATCACACTCCAGGAGAAGCAGGCGCTGCGCCTGCATCCCGACGACGATGTAGCCGTGGCGCTCATGCCCCTGGCCCCCGGCCGCAGCGTGATGGTCGAGGGTCTACGGCTGCGCACGAGCGCCGCCATCCCCGCTGGCCACAAGCTGGCTTTACGCGCTGTGGCGGTCGGCCAGCCGGTGCGCCGCTATGGCCAGGTGATCGGCTTCGCCACAATGGCTATCGCCGCAGGCGACCACGTGCATAGCCAGAACCTCGCCGTGGGTAGCATGACGCTGGAGTATGAGTTCGGCACCGATCTGCGCCCGGTGCCTTTTGTCCCCAGCGAGGAGCGCCGTAGCTTTATGGGCTACCGCCGCCCGCTGGGCCGCGCCGGCACGCGCAATACCATCGCCGTGCTCGGCACCGTCAACTGCTCCGCCCACACGGTGCGCCGCATCGCCGAGCGCGCCCGCGCCGAGCTGCTGCCGCGCTTCCCTAACGTCACCGATATTGTGGCCATTGCCCACAAGAGCGGCTGCGCCACCCGCGCCGATAGCCCCGAGCTAGAGCTGCTGCAGCGCACGCTGGCCGGTTTCGCCCGCCACCCCAATGTGGCCGCCTGCCTGTTTGTGGGCCTCGGCTGCGAGGTGAACCAGTGGGAGACGCTGCTTGCCACTCAGGGCGAGCGCCTCGGCGGCGTAGATGTACCGCCCTACCTCGGCATCCAGGACAGCGGCGGTGTCGCCGCAACCGTCGAGGCCGGCGTGCGGGCCATCGAGCAGCTGCTGCCCTTCGCCGACAGCTTCCGCCGCGAGCCGCTGCCCGTGAGCGAGCTCTGCCTTGCGCTCCAGTGCGGCGGCTCCGATGGCTTCAGCGGCATCACCGGCAACCCGGCCCTCGGCCACGCCGTGGATCTGCTGGTGGCTCAGGGCGGCACCGCAGTGCTCTCCGAGACGCCCGAGGTGTATGGTGCCGAGCATCTGCTCACCCGCCGCGCCGTGCGCCCCGAGGTCGGCGAGAAGCTGATCCGCCAGATCCGCTGGTGGGAGCAGTACACCGCCAGCCAGGGCTTCGAGATCGATAATAACCCTGCGCCCGGCAACAAGGCCGGCGGCCTCACCACGATCTTCGAGAAGAGCCTCGGCGCCGTTGCCAAGGGCGGCAGCATGCCGCTGGTCGCCGTGTACGATTATGCCGAGCAGATTTTGGATCAGGGCTTCACTTTTATGGACACGCCGGGGTACGACCCCGTCTCGGCCACGGGCCAGGTTGCCGGCGGCAGCACGATCATCGCCTTCACCACGGGGCGCGGCAGCTGCTTCGGCTTCAAGCCCGCCCCCAGCATCAAGATCGCCACCAACAGCGCCACCTTCCACCGCATGCCCGATGATATGGATATCAATGCTGGCCGCATTCTAGAGGGCGCCACGGTGGAGCAGCTTGGCCGCGAGATCTTCGAGAAGCTGATCGCGGTCGCCTCTGGCGCGCCTAGCCTCAGCGAGGCCCAGGGCATCGGCGAGGAGGAGTTCAACCCCTGGATCCAGGGCGCAACGATGTAGGAAGGCCGCATGAGCACCATCAAGGATGTGGCCAGGCAGGCAGGCGTCTCCACCATGACGGTCTCACGCGTCATCAACAATACTGGCTATATCCGCTCGGAGACGCGTGAGCGCGTGGAGCTGGCGATCTCCGAGCTGGGCTATCTCCCCAACGCCCTCGCCCGCTCGCTGCGCTTCAAGCAGACCAAGACGATCGCCCTTGTGCTCACCGACATCACTAATCCTTTTTTTACCACCGTCGCCCGTGGTGTGGAGGATGCGGCTGGCGCCCAGGGCTTCAGCGTGCTCTTCTGCAACACCGACGAGTCGGAGTCCGCCGAGGGTGAGTATCTCTCCATCCTGCTCCAGAAGCAGGTAGATGGGGTGCTGCTGGTGCCTACCAGCAACGAGAGCCGCGCTATCCCGCTGCTGCGCGAGCGCGGGGTGCCCGTGGTAACGCTGGATCGGCGCGTGAGCGACCCGAGCGTGGATGCAGTGCGCGGCGACTCGGAGCGCGGCGCCTACGATCTGGTGCGCCACCTGATCGACCTCGGCCACACGCGCATCGCCGTGCTCACCAGCGCCCACAGCGTCTCCACCGTCACCGACCGCGTGGCGGGCTACAGGCGCGCCCTCAGCGAGCGCGGCCTGGCCATCGACCCGCGCCTGATCTGCTGTAGCGACGATTTCTCCACCGAGGGCGGTTACCGCGCTACCCAGCGACTCCTGGCGCTACAGCCGCGCCCCACCGCGATCTTCGGCACTACCAACTTTATCGCCTTCGGCGCCTTCCGCGCCATGCGCCAGGCCGGGCTCCAGGTGCCCGAGCAGATCTCGCTTGTCACCTTCGATGATCTGCCCGATAGCTGGCTGATGCTGCCCTTCCTTACGACGGTGAACCAGCCCGCCTACGCGATCGGCCAGCAGGCCACCGAGCTGCTCTTTGATCGGCTGGAGGGCCGTGGCAGCCCCGCCGCCCGCACGATCATCCTCCCCGGCGAGCTGATCGTCCGCCGCTCTAGCGCGCCGCCGCCGACCGACGACGGTAGACGGTGCCACGCTGACGATTGACGACCGTCTACCCGCTGTGCGGCTATCGGCTATCGGTTATCGGCTATCGACTATAGATTGGGAGTCCTCCGATGCTGACCTACCAGCTGCTTCACCCCGAGATTCTCGCCACCCTTGCCGAGGCTGGGCACGGCGCGCAGGTGCTGATCGCCGACGGGAACTACCCGTTCGTTACGCGCAGCCACCCCGCCGCCCGGCGCGTCTTCCTCAACCTCGCCCCCGATCTGCTCAAAGTTACCGATGTGCTCGCCGCCATCGTGGGCGCCACGCCAATCGAGGCGGCCCACGTGATGGTGCCCGATAGCGGCCAGGAGCCGACGATCTTCGCGGAGTTTCGCGCGCTGCTGCCCGGCCTCGAGCTCGCCGCCCTTGATCGCTACGCCTTCTACGATGCGGCGCGCGGCCCCGACCTGGCCCTGGCGATCGCCACCGGCGAGCGGCGCGTCTACGCCAATATATTGCTTACAATTGGGGTCGTTCCGCCGCCACAGTAGGAGCACCCCGATGACCCTTATGCTCACCTGTCTGGGAGAAGCCCTGATCGACTTCCTGCCCATCGAGGTCGACGGGCGCACCGTCGGATTTCAGATGCACCCAGGCGGCTCGCTGCTCAATGTCGCCGTCGCGGCGGCGCGCCTCGGCCAGCCTGTTGCCCTCGCCGGGCGCGTGGCCACCGACTTCTTCGGGCGCTTCCTGCGCGGCTACCTTCAGAGCGAGGGCGTGCAGGGGCGCTGGCTGCTCGACACGGCGGCCCAGAGCACGCTGGCCTTCGTGGCCACCGAGCACGGCGAGCCGGCCTACAGCTTCTATGGCGACGATGCGGCCGACACGCATCTGCTCCCCGGCGAGCTGCCCGACGCGCTGTTCGCGGAGACAGGCCTGCTCCACGTTGGCTCGATCAGCCTGCTGCGCGGCTCCACCCCGGAGGCCGTGCTCGAAACCGTGGCCCGCCTGCGCGGCAAGGCCTTGATCTCGTGCGATCCCAACCTGCGCCCGAGCCTCGTGCGCGACGAGCCGGCCTACCGGGCCATCCTGGCGCGCCTCTTCGCCATGGCCGATGTCGTCAAGCTGAGCGCCGTGGATCTGGCCTGGCTTATGCCTGGCAGCAG
>JAYUYB010000842.1:0-2583 GCA_043752655.1 Chloroflexota bacterium | reverse complement strand
TGCTGGTGGCTCCCACCGCCAAGGTGCTGAAGGCGGCCCAGCAGGCTCAGAAAGAGCGGGTGAAGCAGCCCAAGCCGCAGCAATACACTGAGGGCGGGGTGGCTGTAGCAGGCTCCGGCGATGATGAGGATCTCGATGACGAGGACGATCTCGATGATGAGGACGATCTCGACGACGAGGAGTATGACGATCTCGACGACGAGGACGACGAGGACGAGGGCGATCCCGCTGCGAGTGCTTCCGACGAGGGTGATCCCGCCCCGAGCACGTCCGATAAGGCTTAGTTAGATAGATAGGCGTCAGTCATGCCCAAGATGAAGACTCACAAGGGCGCCAAGCGCCGCTTCAAGATAACGGGGAGCGGCAAAGTGCTCCAGCAGAAGAGCGTCCGCGGCCGCAAGATCAACCGACCAAGCCGCTCGCAGCGCCAGTGGGGCAAGGATCAGCCCACATCGCGGGCTAATCGCGCGCATCTCCGGGTGGCCCTGCCCTACGGCCTGAAGTAAGTCGAGGCGCGGCTCAGTGTACTATTATTCGAGGTTCCAGGTTGTGCATGGCAAGCACGGCTGAGCGCAGTCGCTCTCGGTCGTCACCTGGCGCCTACGTGTTGGGCAAAGTGCAGGGATGCAGCCACCCCCTGACCTGTCCACGTTTCTAAAGGAAAAACAACAATGGCACGTGTAAAGCGTGGCGTGATGACGCGAAAGCGTCACCACAAGCTGCTCGATCAGGCGAAGGGTTTCCGTGGCGCACGCAGTCGCCACTACAAGGTGGCCCACGAGGCCGTCATGCATGCCCTGTCCTATGCCTACCGTGATCGGCGCAAACGCAAGCGCGACTTTCGACGGCTCTGGGTCCAGCGTATCAACGCGGCCGCCCGTATTAATGGCACCACGTACAGCCGCTTGATTGCTGGCCTGAAGTACTCTGGGATCGAGCTTGACCGCAAGATTCTCGCCGATATGGCCGTGCGCGATGCGAAGGCCTTCAGCGATGTCGTTGTCGTGGCGATGGCCGCACAGCCCGGTGCCCGCCCCGCCGTGCGATCCGGTCGCCCCGCCCGCCCAACCCTGATCGCCGCCAGTCTCGGCGGCGCCGTCACAACCCGCACGCTTGCACCCGTTGCTAGCGTCACCATCGTCGAGCCTGTCGCCGAGCCTGTCGGCACTTTTGTCGAGCCTGTCACCGAAACAATTGTCGCGCTGCCTGATCCTGTGAGCGTGCCAGCCGCGCCCAACTACAGCGGCCTCGTGATCAGCTACATCGAGTGGAACCCTGCGGGCCGCGATGTGGACGGCGAGTATGTTCGGATCAGCAACGGCAGCGACGCTGCGGTTGATCTGGGCGGCCTGACGCTGCGCGACCACGATAGCAAGCACAGCTACACTTTTCCGGCCTTCACCCTGGCCCCCGGCGCAGAGGTGCAAGTCTGGACGAAGCAGGGCAGCGACGATGCGACCAACCTGTACTGGGGCAGCCGCAGCGCCATCTGGAACAACGACGGCGACACGGCTGTGCTCAGCAGCGCCGACGGCAGCGAGGTCGCGACTTTCACGTATGAAGGCGAGTGATTACCAGCGCCGCTAACCCCAACGTCAAGCGCTTACGCTCGCTGCGCGATTCTCCCAGGGAGCGTCGCGACGAGCGTAACGTCTTTCTGGAGGGCGTGCGCCTTGTCGCTCACGCCCTGGCCTCCGGCGCCGAGCTACGCTTCGCCATCTACGCGGTGGAGCCGCTTCAGGCCACCCCCGAGGGCCAGGCGCTGCTTAACGATCTCGTTGGTCGCCCCGAGGTGTTTGAGGCCTCGCCCGCTGTCCTGGCCTCCGCCGCAGATACCCAACACCCCCAGGGCGTTGTGGCCGCCTGCGCCTGGCCCGAGCTCGAGCCGCGCAGCGGGCTGCGGCTTGTACTCGACGGCATCCAAGACCCCGGCAATCTAGGTACGCTGTTGCGCTCTGCTGAGGCCGCCGGGGTGGGCCTGCTGCTCTGCACGCGGGGCAGCGCCGATCTCTACAACCCCAAAGTGCTGCGCGGCGCCATGGGCGCGCACTTCAACCTGCCTGTGCGGGCCGACCTCACGTGGGAGGAGATCGGTGTCGAGTTGGGTATGTGCCCCGTAGTTTACGCCGCAGACTCAGAGGCCGGCATGCCCTACTACGCCGCCGACTGGAAGCAGCCCGTCGCCCTGATTGTGGGCTCCGAGGTTCACGGCGTAAGCGACGAAGGCTTCGGCTATGCTACGCATCGTATCGCCATCCCCATGCTCGGCCGCGCCGAGTCGCTCAATGCGGCTGTGGCGGGCAGCGTGATCCTGTTCGAGTCTCTGCGCCAGCGCACGCGCGGCAGGACGTAGCGCTGCTGTATCTTTGCGCCTCTGTGGTACATAAAGCGGGCCACAATGACAGTCATCGATGAGCTTGGAACACTCCAGCAGGAAGCGCTAGCAGCTCTGGCGGACGCAGCCGAGCTCGCCGCGCTGGCTGAGTGGAAGACGAAATATACCGGCAAGGCGGGCGCCCTCACCCGCCTGAGCCGGGGCCTCGGCGCTCTGCCCGTCGAGCAGCGCCCCGAGGTTGGGCGCCG
>JAYUYB010000841.1:0-6523 GCA_043752655.1 Chloroflexota bacterium | reverse complement strand
GCCTGCGCGGCGCTCAGACCATCAATCGCGGCGCTGAAGCTGGCAAAGGCGCCGTTATCGGGGTTGCTCACATACTCGCTAAGCGCTGTGGCAAGGTGTGCGGCCTCAGACATAAGGAGAGTCCTTTCCTTTCGAGGGCTATCGACCAACAGCACAAGTGTACGCGCCAATGGCGACAGAAGGCGCCCTCATTCAGGCAGATTCCTCAGCAAAAGCGGCGGCGCTCCTGCTGCAGCCCTGTCCCCTGTCCCCTACAGCATCAGCTTATCGATGTAGCACCAGCCCCACTCATCGCCCGGCTCGATCGAGTGCATGACGGGGTGGCCAGTCTCGTGGAAGTGCGCCGTGGCGTGCTTGTGCTTCGACGAGTCGCAGCAGCCCACATGCCCGCAGTTCATGCAGACGCGCAGGTGAACCCAGGTGCTGCCGATCTTGAGGCACTCCTCGCAGCCATCGCTGGTGGGCATCACCGCGCCCAGGCCCGCCGCGTGCTCGCACTTCCCCTGGCCCGCCGCCGCGATCGAAAAGGCCTGCCGTGTACTGCTGTTGCTCATCGCGCCAACCTCCCGCACATAGTCGCCGATTGAGTCCACATCCACCTGATAGTCGCCGAGCACGCGCTGCATCAGCGCCGCGATGCTTGTCTCTTCCTCGGGCACCACATGCTCGGCGCCTGCCGCCTCTAGCTCGCGGGCATCCTGGCCGCTGCGCACGCGCGCCACGATGCGCAGATCAGGCCGCATGCCACGCGCCACACTCAGCACGCGGTGGGTCATCGCCGGGGTATCATCGGCGATCACCAGCAGGCGCGCGCTGCGCAGCCCGGCCTGCTCCAGCACATGCTGGCGGGCGTAGTCGCTGCGCAGCACGCGCAGGCCACGGCTCTCGGCCTCGTTGGCGCCGCCGGGGCTCAGCGTGAGCACGCCGTAAGGCACGTTGGAGGCTTGGAGGGCGCCGGCCAGGCTGGCGCCGGCTGGCCCGTAGCCCGCAATGATCACATGGTCCCGCAGGCCAGCAAACGCCTCAACATGGCTTGGGTCGCCAGGCTCTTCGTTAGCAGCAATTGCGGCGCCCGCTTTGCGGTCGAGCTTACGCTGGAGCAGGCCGCCGAGCCGGGCAAGGAAGGGCGTGAGGATGATCAGCAGCACCGTGGCGGCGATAAAGGTCTGGGTGCCTGCCTCGCCCATACCGAATGGCGTAAGGCCCATCTCGCGGCCGGTGCGCTCGAGCACTAGCGAGAACTCGCCGATCTGGGCGAGCAGCAAGCCCACAAAGCCGGCCACTCCGGCGCCGTAGCCCAAGGCGCGCACGCTGACGGCGGTAGTGATCAGCTTCACCACGATTGTCGCTGCCACCACGAGCAGCACCAGCGGCAGGTTTGACATCAGGAAGCGCACGTCGAGCAGCAGGCCCACCGAGACAAAGAATGTGGCGCTGAAGAGCACCTGGAGCGGCAGGATCTCGCCGAGGGCGTAGTCGCGGAAGCGCGTGTCGCTCACCACGAGGCCGGCGAGGAACGCGCCAAGCGACAGGCTCACGCCGGCGAGGCTGGTAAGGTAGGCCGTGCCGAAGCAGATCGCGACCACCGTAAGCAGAAAGATCTCCTGCGAGCAGGTGCGGGCCACCGTCTCGATCAGGGGCGGCATCAGGCGGCGGGCCACCACCAGCACGCCCACGATCAGCAGGCCGGCGGTGCCCAGGGCGCGCACCAGCTCCCAGGCCGAGCCGCCCTCGCCGCCGAGCATAGGCACCAGCAGCACCATCGCCACCACCGCGAGATCCTGGAAGATCAGAATGCCCAGCGTGATCTGGCCCGCCTGCGTATCGGTCTCGCCCCGGCTGGCGAGCAGCTTCATCACCACGGCGGTGGACGAGAGCGAGATCAGGAAGCCCGTGAAGACGGCCACCTGCCAGGGCAGGCGAAACAGCTCCAGCATGCCCACCGTGAGGCCCACCACGAGCAGCACCTGGACACCGCCGCCAACAAAGATCAGGCGGCGAATGCGCGCCAGCTGATCCAGGCTGAACTCGAGGCCGATCGTGAAGAGCAGCAGGATCACGCCGATCTCGGCGGTGGCCTCGATCAGCTCCTGATCACGAACGACACCAAGGCTGTTGGGTCCGAGGATCACGCCGGCCAGCAGGAAGCCGACAATCGGCACGAGGCCGAGGCGCTGGGCGAAGTAGCCGAAGAGCGCACCGACGGCGAGCAGGGCCGCTACCTAAGGCAGAAAGCCCAGCGGCGACTCGCCGGCTGCCAGGGGCGCGAGCGCGAAAAGCTCCATACGATTCTTTGAAGTAAGCAGA
Source organism: Chloroflexota bacterium (assembly GCA_043752655.1). Classification (GTDB taxonomy): domain Bacteria; phylum Chloroflexota; class Chloroflexia; order Chloroflexales; family Chloroflexaceae; genus OHK40. Next base: position 4,216 of record JAYUYB010000841.1, on the reverse strand, counting down.
ATAAACTACAGCGTACAGGCTTTTAGCCAGCGCGGCAACTGCCCAAATTACCGGGATAGAGCGCCTACAACGGATCGAGCTAACGCCCATTGGGGCCAACAATCGGCCGGAGATCTGCGCAATCTGCGCAATCTGCGAATAAACGCCCGGTGATCGGACGTTGCATCCGCCTAAATTACCGGGAGGCAGGCGCCGCGATCGTAATGAGCCGGTGGGTCATCTCGACGCCCGCGCCCACAACCACCTTATCGCCGATGCAGGAGACCAGCGTCACTAGCTCGCGCCCCTTGGGCAGAATGTAGGCCACCTGGTCGGGCGTGGCCCAGACCTGCTCGATCACCAGATACTCGTGGGCAACGCCATCGCCGCTGTAGAGCGTGAGCGGGGAGCCCACCGCCAACTCCTGGAGCCGGGCGAAGGGAGCGGGGATCTTCGGAGTGGCCTTGAAGCGCAGGACATGGCCCCAGAGCACGATGTTCTCGCCCTGCCCAGGGCTGGCGCTCAGGTTGTACCAGCCGATCTCATGCTTTGGCACGATCGGCACGCGGTTGGGGTCGAGTCCAACCGATTCCAGCTCGCGATCTAGCCCAAGCACGGGGATCACTAGGCGCACCGCACCAGAAGGCTCCGCGCGCAGCGTTGCGGTTGGCGCGAGCAGCGTTGCGGTTGGCGCGAGCAGCGTTGCGGTTGGCGCGAGCAGCGTTGCAGTTGGCGGGAGCACCGTTGCGGTTGGCGGGAGCACCGTTGCGGTTGGCGGGGGCACCGTTGCGGTTGGCGGGGGCACCGTTGCGGTTGGCGGGAGCACCGTTGCGGTTGGCGGGGGCACCGTTGCGGTTGGCGGGGTCAGGGCGGTGCGGGCGCCGCAGCCGACGAGGGCGAGCAGCAGGGCAAGACACAGCAGACGCTTCCGCATAGGCAAGGCTCCTCTGGGATAGGATGATGCGAGGCTACTATAGCACGCGCCGACGCGGGTGCGGCGTAACGTTTCGGGCTGCCCGATGGCCGGCGGCTGAACGCCGCGCCGACCGGGCCTACGGCCGCGCGTCCGCCTGTGCGGACGAAGCACGGCGTCGGCGCAGGCCGACGCGCGGCGCGAAGCGCCCCTAGCCGCGGCTTCAGCCGCCAGGCAAGCGCGCGCCCGAAACGTTACGCCACACCCCGTCGCACCCCGCCTGACAGCAGGTAAAGTACGCTATACTTGCACCAGCAATCAGACTCAAGCGCAGAACGAGCCGGCTTGCCCGCGAGGTCTACATGAAGCTCAAGGGACGTGTCGCGGTGATCACAGGGGCATCGAGCGGGGTCGGCTACGCCGCAGCGCGCCTGTTCGCACGCGAGGGCGCCACGGTGATCGTCGCCGCCCGCCGCCGCGACCGGCTCGAGCATCTGGTGGCTGAGATTGCCGCCGAGGGCCGCCAGGGCTTCAGCATCCCCACCGACGTTACCGACTCGGCCCAGGTGGGCCAGCTGATCGCGCGCACCATCGCGCTGCTCGGCCGGATCGACATCCTCGTAAACTGCGCGGGCGGCGTGATGAAGATCTCGCCAGTGGAGCAGTTCAGCGACGCAGATTGGCACAGCGTAATCGACACCAACCTCAGCGGGGTCTTCTACGCTACCCGCGCCGTCACGCCCCACATGAAGCGCCAGCACAGCGGCACGATCGTGAACCTCGGCTCGCGCGTGGGCCGCGTAGGTATGGCCAACATCAGCCCCTTCAGCGCCGCCAAGTTCGCCCTCGCGGGCCTCTCCCAGTCGCTCGCCCAGGAACTGCGCCCCCACAATATCTTCGTCACTAATGTGGTCGCTGGCATGATCAACGCCGACCTCGCCCCGCTCAACCCCGACGAGGCCCTGCGCCGACGTATGCTCACCACCGACGATGTCGCCCAGGCTATCCTCTGGGTCTGCACGCTCCCGCCTAGCCTGCGCGTAGACGAGCTGCCGATCATGCCGCGCCAGGTGGATCTTTGACAAGGAGACATGTGCTCGCTCCGCTCGCACTGACACGGTGACCAGGTGACACCTATCGGCGCCGATAGGTGTCACCTGGTCACCCGATCATCTAGTCACCGTGTCAGTTTAGGACAGCGCCATGGATGAAGAAGCCTTAAGAAACTGGTGGGAGGAGCTGCTCCAGGTTCACGAGTTCAGCCACTACCGCGCCTACGCCGAGGATCTAACCCGGCGTGAGGTGGATTTCCTGGTGGCGGCCCTCAGCCTGCGCGGCAGCGAGACGATTCTCGACCTGGCGTGCGGCGGCGGGCGCCACAGCCTGGAGCTGGCCCGGCGCGGCTTCACGGTGGTGGGCCTGGACGCCGCCACCCCTGTGCTTGCCCACGCTCGCGCCGCCGCCGCCGCCGAGGATCTGAGCGTGAGCTTTGTGCAGGGCGATATGCGCGCCCTCAGCTTCGACGCCCGCTTCGACCTGGTGCTGGTAATGAACAGCAGCATCGGCTTCTTCGACGACGCCACCAACGCCGCCGTGATCGCCGGCTGCGCGCGCGCCCTGGCGCCCGGCGGGCGCCTGCTGCTCCAGTGCATCAACCCCTACCAGCTAGAGGCCTACCTGCGCGACTTTCGTAACGGCTGGTATCGCATCGGCACCGGCTACGTGCTACGTGAGGCCGCCTTCACGCCGCAGAGCGCCACGCTCCAGATCGCCTACCGCTACCTCGACCCGGCCCAGGGCCTGGATGTGACCCATCCCGGCGACCAGATTCGCCTCTATGGTTTCCCCGAGCTGGCCGCCATGCTCAAGGCCGCCGGCCTGCGCCCCGTCAGCGCCTTCGGCGACGCCGTGCTGCCGCCCGCCCCGCTCGGCGAGAGCAGCCAGTGGCAGGTGCTGGTTGCCACGCGCGACCGGCCCGAATCGCTGCGCGACCAGGAGCACGCCCCCGATGCAGATTGAGCTAATCGGCGACTATGAGGCCACCTTAACGCCAGGCGCCGAGCCAACGCTGGTGCTCCACCACCTTGTGCGCGGCCACGACGTTGTCGCCCTGGGCGAGGCTGCCGTCGCCGAGCTACGCGAGCTGCTCGCCGTAAGCCAGAAGCGCATCCGCGAGCTGGGCGGCTACAACGCCATCCTCGGCGCCGGCGGCGACCTCACGCTCTACACCGCCACCGGCCAGCGCGCCTGCTACCTCAACGGCGACCAGGCCGCCCGCCTCGCCAGGCTGCTCGCGCTGGCAGGGTGACCGGGAGACAAGGAGACCGCACTTGCTGCGCGCGTGCTGGAGACAAGGAGACACGGAGCACCTAACGTCATGCACAGACTGTCTCCTTGTCTCCGTGCCTCGTTACGCCCCAATGCTACACTCCTTGCAGGACAGCGCCCTGAAGGAGCACGATGAATACCGAGACCCCTGCCGACGATCTTAGCACCCTGCGCGCGCGCCTCGCCGAGGCCGAGCTGGCCTTGCGCCACAGTGAGGAGCACAACCGCGTACTGCTCGGCGCCCTCCCCGATCCCCTGGTGATCTACGACGCCGAGGGGCGCACCAATTATGTCAATAAGGCCTTTGAGCAAACCTTCGGCTGGTCCGAGCAGGAGCTGCTCGGCAAGAGCATCGACTTTGTGCCCGAGGCGCAGCGCGAGGAGACACGGCGCGCGCTCCAGCAGACCAGCATGGGCACCGGCGTTGTGCGCTTCGAGAGCCGCCGCCACACCAAAGACGGCGCCACGCTCGACATGCAGATCAGCGCCTCGCCGCTGCGTAACCATGAGGACGCGAGCGCCGGCATGGTCGTCATTTTGCACGACATCAGCGACCGCGTGCAGATGGAGGGCGAGCTGATGGCCGCCCAATCGTCGCTGATCTCGGAGCTCTCCACGCCGCTCATGCCGATCAGCGAGCAGGTACTGGTGATGCCGCTCGTGGGCAGCATCGACAGCGCCCGCGCCCAGCAGATCACCGAGCGGCTGCTGGAGGGTGTGGCCCAGAGCCGCGCCCATACTGCGATCCTCGACATCTCTGGCGTATCGGTGGTGGACACTCAGGTAGCCAACGCCATCCTACGCGCCGCCCAAGCGGTGAAGCTCCTGGGCGCCCAGGTCGTCATCACTGGCATCGGCCCCGAGGTCGCCCAGACGCTCGTGGGCATCGGCCTGAGCCTCGACGGGATGGTTACGCGGGGCACGCTCCAGAGCGGGATCGCCTACGCGATGCGCGCGCGTTGAGCCGTGATCCCTGACAGGGTGACATGCGCTCGC
>JAYUYB010000840.1:0-6526 GCA_043752655.1 Chloroflexota bacterium | reverse complement strand
GCATCCCGAGCAGGCCCGCCATCGAGGCCACGTTGATGATCTGGCCGCTGCGCTGCTCCAGCATATGCGGCAGCACGGCCCGAATGCAGCGCGCCGCCCCCACCAGATTCACCGCGAGCATCTCCTCTAGCTCGGTCACGGGCGCCTCGGTGATGCTGTTGAGCAGCCCGAACCCCGCGTTGTTCACCAGCACGTCGATGCGCCCGAAGCGCGCCAGAGTGGCCTGCACCAGCCGCTCCACGTCGTGCTCACGCGTGACGTCGGCGGGCAGGGCCACCGCCTCGCCGCCGGACTTGCGGATCGCGGCCGCCAGCTCGTCAAGCTGCGTGTGGGAGCGGGCCGCCAGAGCCAGCTGCGCGCCAGCTGCGCCACAGCGCCGCGCCGTGGCCGCGCCAAAGCCGCTCGATGCGCCGGTGATCAAGATGACACAGCCGCGCAGGTTCATGCATCCTCCCCGAGGCTCAGCCACACCTGATAGACGACACTCTTCTGGAGGCCAAGCTCGCGGGCCACAGCGCGAGCGGAGGTGCTGCCGTTGTGGCCCTGCTCGCGCAGCAAGCGCAGCCGACGCGCGATCTCGGCCTCGCTGGGCGGCCCGTTCACAGCGAGGGGCACATGGACACGATTGCGGTCGCGCTTGCGCTCGCCGCCCGGCGCCTGCCCTGCGACGACCAGGGTGTACTCGCCACGGGGCCGCTGCGCGCTGAAGTGGCTGATCAGCTCGCTGAGCGTGCCGCGCCGCAGCTCCTCGAAGCGCTTGGTGAGATCGTTGGCCGCCACGACGCGCCGGTCGCCGAGCACGGCCAGCATATCGCCCAGGGAGTCGAGCAGGCGGTGGGGCGCCTCGAAGCAGATTAGCGTGAGGGCCAGATCGCTCAGCTCGGCCAGGAGCGCCCGCCGCTCGGCGCCGCGCCGTGGCAGGAATCCCACATAGGCGAAGCGCTCGGTGGGCAGCCCTGAGGCCACGAGGGCCGCCACAGGCGCGCTCGGCCCCGGCACCGGGGTGATGGTGAAGCCCGCAGCGATGCAGGCGCCAACCAGCTCGAAGCCGGGGTCGGAGATGCCGGGGGTGCCCGCATCGGAGACGAGGGCCACATCGCCCTCGACGAGCGCGGCCAGGATCTGATCGAGGCGGGCGAGCTTGTTATGCTCGTGGTAGGAGATGCAAGGCGTAGTAATCTCGTAGCGGTCGAGCAGCCCGCGCGTGTGGCGGGTATCCTCGGCCGCGATCAGCCTGGCCTCGCGCAGCACACGCAGGGCACGCAGCGTGATGTCCTCAAGATTGCCAATTGGAGTCGCGACCAGGTAGAGTGTGCTCATAGGAATGCAAAAGGCAAAAGGCAAAAGGCTGGCTGTGCGACCTTTTGCCTTTTGCAGTTTACAGTTTCGCTTGGCCTCTCCAATACTCCAGGAGCTTGTCCACAATCTGCTCCATGCCGATCGTTGGAGCCCAGCCGGTGGCGGCGCGCAGCTTGGCGTTATCGCCCAGAAGGATCGGCTCGTCGCTGGGGCGCAGGCGCGCCGGGTCCACACGCAGCTCCACGGGCACGCCGCCCCGCTCTGGCACCAGCTGCACGATATCGCCGATGCGCGTGGCCTGGCCGGAGCAGAGATTGTAGACCTGGCCGGGGGCATCGTGCTCGATCAGCAGCCAGAGCGCGCGGGCCACATCGCGAGTATGCGTGAAGTCGCGGCGCGGCTCCAGGTTGCCCACATGGAGCACAGGCGGCTGGAGCCCAGCCTTGCATCAATGCCATCTGCTGGCAGAACGTCTGGATCGAGCAGCGGTCGCCCTGGCGCGGGCCAACGTGGTTGAACGAGCGCGTGACCACAACGTGCAGGCCGAAGGTATCGTGGTACTGGAGCCCAGAGAGCTCGGCGGCGACCTTGCTGACGCCGTAGGGGCTTCCGGGGCGCATAGGGTGGCTCTCGGTGATCGGAACCTCGTCGGGGCGCACGCTGCCGTACTGGGCGCTGGTGCCGGCGATATGAACGCGGGCAGTAGGGGTGTGGCGGCGCACGGCCTCTAGCAGGTTGAGCGTGCCCTCCACGTTGGCAGGCATGGTGTGGACAGGCGCTTCCCAGAAGGCGCTGGGGTAGCTCTGGGCGGCCAGGTGGAAGATGCGCTCGGGGGCGGCGGCGGCCACGGCCTTATCCACAGCGAAGGAGTCCCCGATATCGCCCTCGTGGATCGTCACGTGGCCGCGCAGGTGGGCGATGGGGCGGGGATCGCTGCGCCAGCGCTTGAAGGCGTGGATCTCGAGGCCGGGGATGGTGAGTGGATGGTCGGCGAGGAAGCTGCCGACGGGGCCGGTGATCAAGACGCTCACAATGCCTCCGGTGCAGGCGTCGGATGTACGGAGGCTTACGTCCCACGCCTACTGGGCGGGCATCGAGAAGGAGTGGACGAGCGTGTTGCGGGCATCGCGCAGCTCCACCCGATCTCCCGCCTTCCAGATCGCGCCGGACTGACCCCAGTAGAAATCGCTGCTGTTAAGGTCGTTCTGGCCAGGAAGGCTGAAGACAAGCAGGTCGGCACTGGGGCCAAGGCTGAAGGTGGGGAAGACGAAGGGGGGCACGCTGGCGCGGGTGGCGTCGGGCCGCGAGGCGTTGATCAGACGCCAGCCAGCGAGATTGATGGCCCGGTCGCTGGTATTACTGATCTGGACGAATTCCTCATCATCGGGGAAGGCCGGGTCGATCACCAGCACGTCCAAGATCACCACATCGCCTGTGCGCGGGGCGGGGGTAACGTTACCAGCCGGAGGCGTGCCGGTAGAGGTGGGGCTCGGCCCGACGGTGCCGGTGAGGGTAGGCGTGGCGGTGGGGCCGGTAGGTGTAACGCTGGGCGTGCCACCCACTACTGTGGCGCTCGTAGTAGTCGGGCTGAGCGTAGTCACAGGGGCACGGGTGACCTGAGGGAGCTGGGTGGGGGCGCTGCGTGGGCTAGCCGCCGGCGTAGGGAGGCCGGTGGGCGTCTCGGTGGGTCCGCTCCCAATTGGCACATCTACAAAGCAGGTGAAGCGCTCGATCACGGCGCGGCTGCTACGCAGGCGCACCTCGACCGGGTAGCTGCCGGGGCGCTCCTGGGCGCGCAGGGGCAACCGGTAGCTGCCATTGCCATCGGCCAGGCCACCACCCACAGCGCGACCGCCCAAATAGACGAGCAGCGGCTCACGGGGGGGGGCACTGCCCTCAAGGAAGACAGTCTGGCCGTTGGGGCAGGCGATGGGGGTTGGGTCGGCGGCGCGCAGCGGTGAGGCGAGCAGCAGAATGCCGCCGAAGAGAGCGACAAAAAGCGCTGTAGCGAGTTGTGCGCGGGATACCAATAGGCTCAAGGGGGGGTGGCGCTGGGGAGCGCCGAAGTGCGTGGTACAATCTTGGTGGGCGATAGTGGATTCGAACCACTGACCTCCACGATGTCAACGTGGCGCTCTAACCAACTGAGCTAATCGCCCACACGGCGGGTATGCTACCATCGATGCCACCCTGTGTCAAGCAAGGGAACAGGGCACATAGGGTTGATGCGACATCCGCGTGCCGGGCGTTTTATCCGCAGATGTCGCAGATTTCCGGCCCATTTCCGGCCCATTTCTGACCCACTGTTATGCAGCCTCACCCTGATAGCGCCACGCTGCTCGCCCGCCTGCCGGCGCAGCTTGGCGCGCTGCTCGCACGCACGGCTCACGCCGCCGAGGCCCAAGGGGCGGGGCTCTGGCTCGTTGGTGGCGCCGTGCGCGATCTGCTGCTTGGCCTGCCGCTTGGGCGCGACGTAGATCTGGCCGTCGAGGGCGACACGCCGGCCCTTGCCGTTGCCCTGGCCAAGGCGGAGGGCGGGCGTGTAGTGGCCACCCACGCGCCCTTCGGCACGGCCAGTATCGAGCTGCCGCGCGCTGGCGAGGGGCCGCTGGTGCTCGACCTTGCCCGCACCCGTGTGGAGCGCTACGCCCGGCCTGCTGCTTTGCCGGAAGTGGCCCCCACTCCGATCACGGATGATCTCGTTCGCCGCGATTTTAGCGTGAACGCCGTGGCGCTGGAGCTGCGCACAGCTGGTGGCGCCCTTGGCGCGGGGCGGCTGCTCGACCCGTTTGGCGGCAGGGACGACCTGGCGGCGGGCCTGCTGCGTCTGCTCCACCCCAACAGCCTGCGCGACGACCCGACGCGCATGCTGCGCGGGCTACGCCTGGCCACACGCCTGGGCCTGCGCCTGGAGCCAGCCTCGGCCGCGCAGCTCGACGCGGCGCTGCGTTCTGGCTACCTCGCCATGCTCTCAGGCGAGCGCATCCTCGCCGAGCTCTGCCTTGCCCTGGAGGAACCTCGCCCCGATCAAGTTCTGCACACAGCCGACGCCTGGGGCGTTACCGCACAGCTGCTGCCCGGCCTCAGCTGGGGGGCAGAGCTGGCGGCCCGCTGCGAGCGGCTGGCGGTTGCGATCAGCAGAGGTGAGGCTCTGACGAGCGCGCCCCTGCTCTGGGCCGGCCTGCTTTTAAACGAGCTTGCTCCGCCGGAACTGGTGGCGCTGGCGGCGCGCTACCCGCTTCCTAGCGAGGTGGCTGGCCTGATCGGGCAGCTTGAGCCGCTACGCCGTGCGGCGCCGCTGCTTGCGCTGCCGCTGCCCAACAGCGCGGTGGAGCGTCTGCTGCGGCCCTTTAGCCCGGCTGGCGTGGCTGTGCTACACTATGCGGAACCGGCGGCTGCGGAGCCAACGGCGCATTACCTGCGCTCGCTGCGCGCCACGCGGGCGCCCCTGGACGGCCACGATCTGCTGCGGCTTGGGGTTGCGCCCGGCCCGGCCATTGGCCACCTGCTGGACGAACTACGCGCCGCCACGCTCGACGGGGCCGTCGCCACACGCGAGGAAGCCGAGGCCTGGGTGCGCGCACGAAAGCTTCCCGGAAGCTAGAAAGAGGACAAGCATGGACGAGACGCTCCAGATGCTTAAGGAGTTGGCCGAGGCGCCGGGCGTGCCGGGGCAGGAAGAGGCAGTGGGTCGCGTGATGCGCCGCCACCTGGAGCCGCTGGGCGAGGTGAGCAGCGACAGCCTGGGCAGCGTGATCGGCCGCAAGGAAGGGCCTGCGGGCGGGCCGAAAGTGATGCTCGCTGGCCACCTCGACGAGATCGGCTTTATGGTGACGCGCATCACCGACGAGGGCTACCTGAAGTTTCAGACTCTGGGCGGCTGGTGGGAGCAGGTGATGCTCGCGCAGCGCGTGGAGGTCTACACGCGCCAGGGGGCCGTGCCTGGCGTGATCGGCTCCAAGCCCCCGCACATCCTGACGCCCGAGGAGCGCAACAAGATCGTCGAGAAAAAGGCCATGTTCATCGACATCGGCGCCTCGTCGCGGGCCGAGGCCGAGGCCTGGGGCGTGCGCCCCGGCGACGCGGTGGTGCCCTTCGGGCCGTTTGTGCAACTGCGCAACCCCGACCTGATCATGGCCAAGGCCTGGGACAACCGCTTCGGCTGCGCGCTCGCCATCGAGACGCTGCGGCGTCTTCAGGGCCAGCCCCACCCCAACACGCTCTTTGCGGTGGGCACGGTGCAAGAGGAAGTGGGCCTGCGCGGCGCCACCACCACGACCAACCTCATCCAGCCCGACATCGGCATCGCCCTGGACACGGGCATCGCGGGCGACATGCCCGGCGTGAGCGCGGACGACGCGGCGGGCAAGCTTGGCGGCGGGCCGGTGCTGCTGCTCTACGACGGCTCGATGATCCCGCACACCGGCCTGCGCAATCTGCTGATCGACGTGGCCGAGGCTGAAGGTCTGCCACTCCAGTTCGACAAGATGCCGGGCGGCGGCACCGACGGCGGGCGCATGCATCTCTTTGGCGGCGGCGTCCCCACGATTGTGCTCGGGATCGCTGTGCGCTACATCCACACGCACGCCGCGATCATGAGCCTGCGCGACTTCGATCAGGCCGCCCAGCTGCTGGTTGCGCTCGTGGGACGCCTGGACGCCGAGACTGTGAGCCGGCTTAAGGGCTGATGTGCAATAGACGGTGGACGGTGGCTTGACACAGCTAGTGGCGTGCGCTACAGTTTGATTTGATTGACCAGTCAATCGAGATGGGGGTGGCCATGCCGCCGCGCGACGAGCAGGACTACGAGCAGCGCAGGCTTCAGATCATCGACGGGGCGTTGGCGGCCTTCTCCAACAAAGGCTTTGACGGCGCATCGAACAAAGACATTGCCCAGGCCGCGAAGATCGCCTCGCCGGGTCTGATCTACCACTATTTCAAGGACAAGCTCGATCTGCTGCACCAGCTGCTGGTGGCGCGCATGCCGCTGCTGCGCCTGATCGACGACGCCCAAAGCCTGCTGGAGGAGCCGCCCGAGGTGGCGCTGCCGCTGCTGGCCGAGCAGATGCTCAAGGCTTATTTGCAGTGGCCGGCGATGGCGATCCTCAAGCTGGTGCTGGCCGAGTCGGTGCGCAACTCGCGCGTGGCCGAGATGGTAAACGAGGTGGGACCAGGGCGCGGCCTACGGCTCCTGGCCACCTACCTTGAGCGCCAGATGGAGTGTGGT
>JAYUYB010000839.1:0-2589 GCA_043752655.1 Chloroflexota bacterium | reverse complement strand
GTCAATCGCCTGCGCACCTTGCCGGGCGAGGTAGTCGTGGGCGGCGCGGATCTGGTCGGCACAGGCGGCAAGGGTGATCGGGCCAACCAGAGAGGCGACAAGATGGGGCATGGGCTCACCTTCCGCTGTACGCCGTGTCGCTCCAGTCTTGAAGGTGTGGGCTTACCTTTACCAGCAGCGCGCGCAGGTGCTTGTAGCCCACCGTCTCGTCGAACATCAACTGGCCGAGGAGCACGCCTGGATGGAGCTGCTGTGCCGCAGCAAAGTGCTCGATCTTCTGACGCGAGAAGTAGGGGTGGGTGCGTGACACCCAGGCGGCAAGGGCGCCCTGGTCGAGCAGCCAGGCGCGGGCCTTGGTGTTGGCCGCGATCTCCTGCGCGTCGCGGCGCTGCTCCTTGTCGTCGAAGTTGTCGAGGTGCAGGGCATGGTGCCCCAGTATCAGATGGGCCAACTCATGCATCAACGTGAACCAGAAGGAGTCGATCCGGTCGTAGCGCAGGGTCAGCCCGATGATCGGCGCGCGCTCGGCGTCGCACAGGACGCCGTCGATGTAGGTCTTCGGCAGCGGCGGCACGATGACGAAGCGCACGCCGAGGGACGTGAGCAGTGGGGGCACGGCCGCCACCTGCTCGGGGAGCGCGGCGAGCCGGCGCAGGTGTGGGATGGCATCAGCCAGCCTGCCATAGTCAAACGGGAGCACGTCCTGGCGCTCGGCAAGTTGGCGCACCCGCGCGACCCACGCGACCTGGGCACCGTGCTCCGGGCCGCGGGCCTCACTGTGGCGGAAGCTCACCGCCGGGATAAGCGCCTGGGGGTCGCCGCCCAGCAGGTCGCGCACCTCGCGCTCTAGATCCTCCGCCGCGTCTGCCGCCCGCAGCCAGCCCCGGCGCACCAGGTCGGCGACCGGGAGCAAGCTGTAGAGCTTACTGCGCGTGGCGATGCCCGCGCCGCCGTCGCCGCTACGACGGCGTGCAAGCTGAAGTCGGTAGTACGTCTCCAGATTAGCCCACACTTCGGGGGAAGTGCCAAATGCCTGGGCCAGCTCCAAAGCGGTCTCGGGCGTGATCTGCTTCACGCCGCGGATGATCTCGCTGACTGCCTGCGGCGGGCGGCCCATAATCTCGGCCAGATCGCGCTGGGTCCAGTCCCGCGCCTCTAGCTCCATCTCGATGATCTCGCCTGGGGAGACGGCGCGGGCCGGCTGAAGGGTCTCGCTCATAGCGGATACTCCGGCACGCTAGTGATAGTCCACAATCTCAATGATCACGACCTCCTGGCCATGGCCATCACGCTCCAGGCGGACAATCAGGCGCCATTGGTCGTTCAGCCGAAAGGAGTGCTGCCCCGCGCGGTCACCGCTCAGCTTCTCGAAGTGCAGGGATTTGAACTGGCGAAAGTCGCGGGGGTCTGGGGCGGCCTGGATGATGGTCATGACGCGGAAGAACCCCTTGACGACGCCCCGTTCGTACTGCTCAGCACCCTTCTCGTCGGTGTAAAGGGCTTCAAGCTTTTTGTCGGCGAAGCGGAAGCGCATGGGGTAGCCCCAGATGTCGTACAGGGGCTACACATCAGTATAGCGCGCTGGACGAGAAAAATCAATGATATTCATCACCCCTAGGGTGATGAGATGATAGAGCTATGCAGGAACTGTACAGGACGAGGTTCAGTGTGTCAAGGGGGGAGCAGTCGTTGGTAGGATTGCACCTGGCGGAGGGCAATCAGTCAGAGCCCTCGTCATCGCTGGTGTGTCAAGCGACGCTCTTTTCTTTTAGGGCTACGTCAAAGTGGTATGGGCACCGATGAGCGTGAGGGCGGTGGTCACGGACGCAGCGGTCGCCCGCACCGCGTCGGCGATATTCTGCCAGCCTGCCCGCCGCCAGAGCGCCCGCAAGCCATTGCGCAGCGCCGCCAGCGCTTCGGGTGCCTCCCCCGTTCGCATATGGTTGGCATCTTCCCCGAGCGTCACGTCGCGCACGTCGTGTGAGCCGCTTTCAATCGTCCAGTGCCCACGCCAGAGGGTTTCCAGCAAGGCCGCACTGATTTCGGCCACCGGGAGATTCGTGATGCCGTAGGTCACGGTGATCGTCGTTTTGCCCGTGCGATAGACGTGCCGCTCGCAGGTCCGCCGAATCACGTGCGTGGCCCCCGGCCAATCCAGATAAGCGCAATCGCCAGTGGTGCATTCCAAGGTGCGCACCTCCAAGCGGCCATGGCCTTTGCTGATGGTCTCCACGCGGTCCCAGCGCTCCTGGTCCGCGAGGATGGCTGGCAGCGCAAAGAACAGGGCGATATCCGCATACAGCTGCGGCTGGTTGGCTTTGACCATCATGAGGTAGACGCCGCCCTGCTGCTGGAGCTGCTGGGCGAACGGGCGCTGGGTGTGCAAGGCGTCCATCGTCGTGATGGTGTCGGTGAGGTCGCGCCCGCCCAACAGGGTCGGCACGGCGCTCAGTTCATTGCGTTTGGTGGCGACGGCTATGTGGGCCAGGGTGATCCCGCTGCCGTGCTGCACCAGACTGACCAGCTGGGTGGGCACGCCACAGGCCGTGGTCCCGCGCAGCGTTTTGCCATCGACGGCTTGGGCCTGCA
>JAYUYB010000838.1:0-14476 GCA_043752655.1 Chloroflexota bacterium | reverse complement strand
CGGCGGCCTCGCCGCGGGTGTGGCAGTCGTAGCCAAAGAGGGCGGCCTGCTGGTCGGTGATCATAGCCGTGACGGGGATGGCGCGCTGGCCGACATAGAGCTCGCCGAAGGGGTAGAGCGTAGGGCGCGCGGCGGGGAGCGCGGCGCGGGGGAGGCCGAGGAAATCGACCCACTCGTCCCAGAGGGCGCGGCGGCGCGGGTCGAAGACCGTCATGGCCTGGAGCAGCGAGTAGTCGAGGGCGTGCTCGGCGGGGCGACCGAGGGCCTGCACGACCCAGCCGGCCGAGAGCGAGACGGCGAGGCGGCCAGACTCGGCGGCCTGGCGGAAGGGCGTGTCGTGGCGCATGCGCCAGGCCATGTGCATAGCGGCGCAGTAGGCGCCGGGAAACTGGCCGAGGCGGGCGCGGCGCTCGGCGGCGTGCTCCCAGCGGCCAGCCTCCTCGACGAGGGGGGCGGTGCGCAGATCCTGCCAGGTGATGGCGTTGCCGATGGCGCGGCCGGAGCGGCGATCCCAGGCAAACACGGTGTCGCGCTGCGAGGTGACGCCGCAAGCCATAATCTGGGCGGGGTCGCAGCCTGCGCGAGCGATGGCTTCGTCTACCGCCTCGCGGACGCTGCGGGCGACGGCGGCGGGGCGCTGCTCGACCCAGCCGGGCCGGGGGTAGAGGCGGGCCATGGGGCGGTAGCCGTAGCCGCAGACGCGGCCAGTCTCATCGAGCAAGGCGGCGCGGCTGCCGCTCCCGCCCTGGTCGATCCCCAGCACCAATTTATCGGCCACGATGCCTCCGTGTGCAAGCGCGAAACCGGGCCATTATAGCTTAGGCAAGGGGACAGGGGACAGGGGACAGGGAACAGGGGGCGGAGGCAGCCCAAAGCGTTGCACGTGCAGTGTAGCTCGGAGCTTGTCGATCTGGCGGGGTGTGAGTTAGGCGCGTGGCTGCACCAGGAGCGTATCGCCCTGCTTGGAGGCCTTGATGGCGCTGACGCCGCGCAGGCCTTCGGGGAGTAGCAGGTGGCGGCGGTAGGGGCCAACGCGCACGATCAGCTCGTCGCCGCTGAGCGTGAGACCGAGCTGCTCACGCGGGAGGCCGGGCAGATCCAGGGCCACAGCGGGCGCGGGCGGGCCGACAAGGCGCACCGGCGCTGCGAGCTCGGCGCCGGGTATTGGCGAGCCGTCGGCGTACAGAGCGTCGCCCTGCGCGGTGAGGGCGGCGAGGCTAGCGGGGGTGGCGGCGGCGGTGAGGCGCAGCAGTGGGAGTGTGGGCCAAGTGGCGGTGGTCTCGGCGAGCGTGGCGTCGGCCTCGGCCCGCAGCGCTTCCAGGCCGGGGACGGCGGGGAGCAGCGGCCCGGCCACGATGCGCTCTACGGCCAGGCCGAAGAGCTGAAGGGCGGGCAATGCTACGCGAGCCTCCTCAAGGCCGGCACGGTCGGGGCGCAGCACGTAGCGCACGCTGGCGTTGCTTGGCGCAACGGTCTCGTCGCGCAGCTGCTCAAGGCGCACGCGGGCCTCCTGGAGATTGCCGGTCCACTCCATTGGGAATGGGATGAGGCCGGTGGGGATGATGGCGCGGGCAACCGAGGCGCTGGAGCGGCCAGGCCCGCGGTCGAGCCCAAGCAGCAGGCGGACCATCCAGCGAAACGTGTCGGGGACACCGAGGGCGCGCAGCAGGCCGTCGGGCGGGCCTGCATCTACGCAGGCCAGATCGTAGTTGGGGGCGAGTGTGCGCAGCCGTGCGACGGCGAGAAACAGGTCGCCGCCGGGGATAAGCGGCAGCTCGTCGCCCACGACCTTGCCGCCGGCGAGGCCGGGCAGGGCGCCCCAGAGCGAGGCGAGGTTGGTGATCGGGTCGAGCAGCCAGGCGTCGAGCCGAGGCGCCAGGGGCTGCGGGTCGGGGCCGGGGGCGGCTGCGACGAGGGCGCCCAGCGGGTGGGATGGCCCAATGCTGGCTAGGAGCGTGCGCGCCCCGCCCGTGGCGGCGGCGGCGGCGGTTGCGGCGGCGGCGGTTGCGGCGGCGCCAGCGGGGCCGGTGAAGATCAGGGTGTGCATGGGCGGCAGTGTAGCATACCGGGCATTTATCCACAGATGACGCAGATTTCCGGCGCCCATTGCTTGCCACAAGTGTGGGCTTGGGATGACACCACGAGCGCAGGGCGCTGCCCCGCTCTGCTATAATGGCCTCAGTTGGAGCCAGGGTGCGCTCAAGCTGCAAGCTGAAACCTTGTCCTAATCTCAGGAAGGAGCTACAGAAGATGGCTGAGCCCCTTGATACCCAGCCCGTCGGCGCGTTCCTCGACGCCCTGGCCTCTGGCGCCCCCACGCCCGGCGGCGGCAGCGTGGCGGCCGTAAGCGGCGCCATGGCTGCCGGTCTGGTGAGTATGGTCTGCGCCTTTACGGTTGGCAAGAAGCAGTTCGCGGAGATCGAGCAGGAGGTGCGCCGAGTTCACGAGCGCGCCGAGCAGCTGCGGCACGAGCTTCAGAAGCTCGCCGAGCAGGACATCGCGGTCTTTGGGCGGTTGTCTGCGGCCTACAAGCTGCCCCGCACCACCGAGGCCGACTCTGCCACGCGCCAGGCTGCGATCCAGCAGGTGACGCGCCTCGCCGCCGAGGTGCCGCTGCGCACCGCCCAGGCCGCCGCCGAGGTGCTGCCACTCTGCACCGCGCTCGCCTCGCACGTCGGTCGTCTGATCGTAAGCGACATCGGGGTGGCTGCCGTGCTCGCCCGCGCCACCGTGCAGAGCGCCATCCTGAACGTCGAGATCAACCTCGCCGGCCTGGAGGATCAGCGCTACGTGCGCGAGATCCGCGCCCAGATCGAGGATCTCAGCGTGGGCCTCGGCGAGGAGACCGAGGGCGTGGTTGCGATTGTACGGGGCCGCATTAACCAGTGACAGCGCGCATCCTTGATGGCAAGGCGCTCGCCCAGACTCTGCGCGCCGAGGCCCAGGCCGAGATCGCCGCGCTTACGGCCGCGCTTGGCCGCGCCCCTGGCCTCGCCGTGATCCAGGTTGAGGGCGACGCCTCCTCGACGCGCTATGTGCGGACGATTGGCAAGCTCTGCGAGACGGCAGGCGCCGCCTTTCGCCACGCGCTGCTGCCCGCCGACAGCGCCCAGGCCACGCTCGACGCGCTGATCGCAGCCCTCAGCGCCGACCCGGCAGTGGACGGCGTGCTGCTCCAGCTGCCGCTGCCCGCCGGGCTCTCCGCCGAGCAGGCGACTTTGCAGCTCGACCCACGCAAGGATGTCGATGGGGTCCACCCAGTGAGCGCCGGCCTGCTGGCCCAGGGCCGCCCCAGCTTTGTGCCCAACACACCCGCCGGCGGCATAGAGCTGCTGCGGCGATCCGGGGTGGAGCTGCGCGGCAGGCGGGCCGCCGTTGTGGGCCGCAGCAGCATCGTGGGCGGCCCCATGGCCCAGCTGCTCATCCGCGCCGACGCCACCGTGACGGTGTGCCACTCGCGCACGGCCGACCTGGGCGCCGTGCTGCGCGAGTGCGAGATCGTCTGCGTGGC
The DNA here is from genome assembly GCA_043752655.1 of Chloroflexota bacterium. GTDB lineage: Bacteria > Chloroflexota > Chloroflexia > Chloroflexales > Chloroflexaceae > OHK40. The sequence goes on along the minus strand of JAYUYB010000838.1, from coordinate 10,965 downwards.
TGCTGGCCGTCCCGCCCTGATCAGCGCCGCCATGATCCGCCCCGGCGCCGTGGTGGTAGATTTTGGCACCAACGTGCGCGAGGACGGCAGCCTGGTGGGTGACGTAGATTTTGCCGCCGTCGCCGAGGTGGCCGGGGCCATCACGCCCGTGCCCGGCGGCACCGGCCCCGTCACCAACGCGATGCTGCTCAGGAACCTGGTGTTGGCGGCGGCCTCCTCTGTGACACGGTGACGTGCGCTCGCTTCGCTTGCGCTGACATGATGACACGGTGACACCCATCGGCGCCGTGAAGTGTCACCTTGTCACCTTGTCACCTTGTCACCTTGTCACCTTGTCACCCTTATGAAGATACTCGTGCTTGGCGGCGATGGCCGCGCCCACGCGCTTGTCTGGAAGCTGTTCAGCAGCCCCTCGGCGGAGGTGCTGGTGGCGCCGGGGAATGGCGGGGCGACCCAGCTGGCGCCCAGGGTCGATCTCGACCCCGCCGACGCGGCCGAGGTGGCGCGCTGGGCCTTCGCCGAGGGCGTGGATCTGATCGTGCCCGCCGACGGCGGCCCGCTGATGGCCGGCCTGGTCGACGAGGTCGTCTCCATGCATATCGGGGTGTGCGGGCCGGCCCAGCGCGCCACCCAGATCGAGCGCAGCCGCTGCTTCGCCCGCGCCTTCCTTGAGCGCAGCGGCCTGCCCCTGGCCCGTGGGCGCGCCTGCGCCGACCTCGCCACGGCCGAGCGGTATCTGGCCACCCAGCCGCTGCCCCTGATCATCAAGGCCGACAGCCACACGGACGATGCGGGCGTGTACCAGGATCGCTACGCCGCGCTTGAGGCCCTGCGCACGATCTTTGCCGACCGGCCCGCAGGCGGCCCTGGTGTGGGCGTGGTCGTAGAAGAGTATCTCCCCGGCATCACTGTGAGCTTCTCTGCGCTCACCGACGGCAGCACGGCGGTGCCGCTACTGCCCGTGCGCCTCTACGACCAGCTCGGCCCCCAGCCGGAGAGCCCGCGCGCCCCTGGCATGGGCGCCGTTACGGGTAACTCGGGCTACACCCAGCGGCTCGGCGCCTTCCTGCACAGCCGCATTGTGGAGCCCGTCGTCGCCGCTCTGGCCCGCGAGCAGATGCCCTACTGGGGCTTTCTGGGCGTAGACTGCGTGATCACCGACCAGGGGCCGCGCGTAACCGGGCTGCGCTGTAGCCTGCGCGACATGGAGGCCCAGGTGGTGCTGCCACGCCTTGCGAGCGACCTGGTGCCCCTGATCGAGGCCGCCGTCACCCGCCGCCTTGATCGGCTGCCGCCGCTGGAGTGGCGCGACGAGGCGAGCGTGGCGCTTGGGCTGGTGGCCCAGGGCTACCCGCATCACTTCCCGGTTGGGGGTTTGCTCCATGGCCTCAGCGACGTGGACGCGGGCGTGCTGGTGTTTCACGACCAGACCAGCAACCCCAGCGGGCTGCGCTACACCCCGTCGTCGCGCGGTGGTGGTGGCCTTGCCGCGCTGCTGTCGGGCGGGGCGGCGAGCATGGCGGGGATCACTGTGACGGGCGGGCATGTCGCTACGGTTGTGGCCCTCGGCGCCACCCTGGCCGGCGCACGCGGCCGCGCCCTGCTCAACGCCGAGCGCATCAGCTTCCCTGGACGCAGCTACCGCGAGGATGTGGGCGCGCACGAGTTTCGGTAGGAAGCGGACGATGGACGGTGGACGGTGGACGTTATCTAGCGGCATGCCCCTACCGTCCACTGTCTACCGTCCTCCGTCCATCGTCTCACACCACCACGGCATACGCCCGCACCGGGAAGGCCGCCGCGCCGACGACTCTGGCGGGGGCGGCGTGGAAGGTGAAGGGGCCTGGCGGCAGCAGTGAGAGCTGTGTCAGGTTCTCGACAATCAGGATATTGGCGTTGAGCAGCGCCACGTGGGCGGGCCGCTGAGGGTCGTTCGGGTCGTCGGCGGCCAGAAAGTCGCAGCCCACCAGCTTTGCGCCCTGGTCGCGCAGCGCCCGCGCAAGCTCGGCGCCGATGAAGGGATGCTCGAAGTAAGTCGGCTTGCCCCAGTAGGCGCTCCAGCCGGTGTTGAGCAGCACCGCCTTGCCCGCCACATCCTGCCCGGCGAGCAGCTCGGGGCCGAGCGGCTGGCGCGGCTGGGCGGCAGGGCAGTCGAGGCGCAGGCCGGGCAGCACCAGCTGGCGCAGGTCGAGGCGCTCGATCGTGGCGCCGTTGGGGTTGAAGTGGAACGGGCTGTCGAGGTAGGTGCCCATGCTTGTCATAAACTGGGCGAAGCTCAGCTCCACGGTCGTACCGGAGTAGCGACCGCTGAATGCCGACTGGGCGTGGCTCAGGTAGGGTGTGATGGTGGGGCGCGGCCAGGTGTCGCTGAAGAGCGGCGTGTCGGGGCCGAGTGTCTGGCTGAGGTCGATCAGTTGCATGGCACACCTGTTGGATGGCGCATCGCTGCGCGCGCGTGTTCGCGCTGATTCTATCACCGAATGCGGATCGCGCCTAACCGCAATTGGCTGTACCATGGTGGCGAATGCCTGCACAGAAGGAGCTACTAATGAGCGAGCGAGAGCCTCCTCCTAGCGGCCCCGCCGAGCTGCGCGCCCAGCTAGACGCGGGCCTGGCGCCGTTTTTGTCCGCCCTGGATCGGCTGAGCGAGGCCCAGCAGACGGAGCTGCGCGATGCCGCAGGCTGGACGGTGCGCGATCATCTGACCCACCTGGTCGCCTGGGCCGACGGGGTCGCCGCCCTGCTGCGCCGCGAGGATCGCTGGTCCGCGATGGGCCTGGCCAATGTCACCCCTCCGAGCACCGACCTCGATTACGACTCGCTCAACGAGCAGATCGCCGTGCAGCAGCGCCACCTCTCGGCGAGCGAGGCCCGCGCCGCGGTTGTAGCGGCCCACGGGCGCCTGGTGGCTGCCATGGCGGCCCTCAGCGACGAGCAGCTGGAGCTGCCCCACGACCGCTACGTGGCGCCCTTCACCAGCGACACGGGCAACCCTGTTGGTACGTACATCGCCGGTAACAGCTTCGGCCACTACGAGGAGCACCTGCCCTGGATCGAGGCGATTGCGGCGGGCAGACCGACGGTGTGATCTGGTACCGATGACCGACGACCGACGACCGACGACCGGAGGGCAGGCGTGCGTCCATCGTCCACCGTCCATCGTCCACCGTCAACAGACAAAGGCCTTCGTATGACTTTCATCCACAACGCGCTTGGCCAGCCCATTGGCCGCCCCCTGCCTGACTGGACGCCGCCGCCGCGCCCGCCCCGTGAGCCCATGCGCGGGCGCTTCTGCCGGGTGGAGCCGCTGGTGCTGGAGCGACACGCCGCCGAGCTGCACGCGGCCAACAGTGCCGATACCGACGGGCGCATGTGGACCTACCTCGCCTACGGCCCCTTCGCCAGCCTGGACGACTATGCCGCCTGGGTGCAGCAGAGCTGTCTGGGCGACGATCCGTTCTTCCACGCGATTGTCGAGAGCGCGACCGGCCGCGCGGCGGGCGTCGCCAGCTACCTGCGCATCGACCCGCCCGCCGGCAGCATCGAGGCCGGCCATCTGGCCTTCGCGCCCGCGCTCCAGCGCACGCCTGCCGCCACCGAGGCGATCTTCCTGATGATGCAGCGGGCCTTTGCGCTGGGCTACCGCCGCTTCGAGTGGAAGTGCAACGCGCTCAACGCGCCGTCGCGGGCGGCGGCGCAGCGGCTCGGCCTGTCGTTCGAGGGCGTGTTCCGCCAGGCCACGGTCGTGAAGGGCCATAACCGCGACACCGCCTGGTACGCCGCGATCGACACCGAGTGGCCGGCGCTGGAGGCCGCCTTCACCCAGTGGCTGGAGCCGGCCAACTTCGACGACCAGGGCCGCCAGCAGCTGCGGCTCTCCGCGCTGACTCGCCCGCTGCTGCATCGGCAGGGCTAGGGCAGGGTTGCAGATTGCAGGTTGCAGATTGCAGATTAAGCGCAGTCGGGCGCTGCAATGCCCGATCGGCTCTCGGCTCTCGGCTCTCGGCGATCGGCTCTTGCACATCAGCTGCCCCGGTAGGTGGAGTAGGCCCAGGGCGAGACGAGCAGCGGCACGTGGTAGTGCCCGGCCGGGTTGGCCACGCCAAAGCAGATCGGCACCACGTCGAGGAAGGGCGGCTCTGGCAGGGGCAGGCCGCGAGCGGCGAAGTAGGCCCCCACATAAAAGCGCAGCTCGTAGCGCCCCGCCAGCAGCGCCCCGCCCTGGAGCAGCGGCCCGTCGCAGCGACCGTCCTCGTTGGTGATGAGGTCGGCGAGCAGTGTGATGGCTGCGCCTTCTAGGCGATACAGCTCAATCCGCATGCCGGCGGCGGGCGTGCCGCCGTGGGTGTCGAGCACGTGGGTGGTTAGTCGGCCCATGGCAGCTCCCGATACCAGTACGGGTAGAGCGTGGCGAAGCCGAGCCGCCCGTAGAGCCGCAGGGCGCTCTGGTTGGCGCTCATCACCTGGAGGTAGGCGCGTGTGGCGCCGTGGCCCTGCGCCCAGCGCGCCAGATCGCCGAGCGTGGCCGCCGCGAGCCCTTGGCCACGGTAGGCCGGGCTGGTGGCCACGCTGAAGATCCCGAGCCAGCCCCGCTCGACCACCCCGAAGGCCACAGCTACGAGCTTGCCGTCGGCGCTGGTGCCCGCAAAGCCGGCGGGCGGCCCAACGCGCTGGAGCAGCCCGCGCCGCGCCGCGATCTTCGCGGGCCGCGTCTCGCCCTCGCCAGCTACGTAGGCTGCGAGCCAGGCCTCGTCGAACTGCTCGGACAGCTGCGCGGCCCCCGTGCTGGCCCCAAGCAGCTGCTCCAGGGGCGCCGTCTGCACCAGCGTCGGGGCGCTCGTGCTGTAGCCACGCGCCTCTAGCGCCGCGTCCAGCCCGGCTGGCTGGCTGGCGGGACAGAGCTGGAAGCGGCAGACGGCCCTGCGCCGCCGGTAGAAGGCCTCGGACAGCGCGAGCTTCGGCTCAAGCGGCGCGTCGGGCGGGTGGCGCGCGGCGAGCACCGAGTTTGCGCGCCGGGTCACGCCGTCGTTGAAGCGCAGGCGCCAGCCATCAAGCTCCTGGGCCACTGCGGCGGGCACCGCGTTCGCCGCCAGCTCCTCGATCAGGGCGATCTCGTGCATCTTTATGACCTCACCCCCGGCCCCGCTCCCTCACGGGGTATCGCTTTACCCAGAGCTGCCGGGACACCCGAGCCCTTTGCACCACGAACGGCGCGAAGGGCGGCGAACCACCGCGAACCCGGCCACGCGCGCGGTTTCGCGTTCGCGCCCTTCGTGCCACTTCGCGCCGTTCGTGCTCCAAAGGGCTCTACGGCACAAGCGTGACCTCGAACGCGTAGGCGCCGGTGGCCGGGTCGATCGCGCTGCCGACCACCACGCTGTATGCGCTGCCGGCCTGCAAGCTCTGCGCGCCCATGTTGCCGCAGCCCAGGCAGCTTGTCGCCACCTCGTCGCCGTTAGCGTCCAGCAGACGCAGCCGAATCTGATCCATGCCAGTGTCGTAGCTAGTGGTGGTGACGAAGATCGCCTGCCCTGGCTGGGCCGTGAAGCGAAAGGCCTGCTCCGCGCCGGGCTTGGCGATCATGCCGTCCGTCACGCTGAGCGGCAGCGTCACATCGCGCTGCTCGGTGGGCGGCACCGCGCTGAGCCGGAGGTCGAACGCGCCCGTGGCGGGGTCAATCTCGCTGCCCACCACCAGGCTGTAGCGTCCGCCTGCCCGCAGCGTCTGCGCGCCCATGGTGCCGCAGCCCAGGCAGCTTGTCGCCACCTCGTCGCCGTTGGCATCTAGCAGGCGCAGCCGGATCTGATCCATGCCGTCGTCGTGCCCGGCTGCCCAGACAAACAGCCGCTGCCCTGGCGGCGCCTCGAAGCGGAACTCGTTCCTGGCGCCGGGCATCGCGATCAGGGCCGCGCCCGCGTCGGGGCTGTCCTCGGCGATGCGCGTGTCCAGGCCCACGTCGAAGCTGAGCGTGGGCGGCACCAGGTTGAGTCGCAGCTCGTAGGCGCCGGTGGCCGGGTCGCTGTCGCTGCCCACCAGCAGCGTGTAGCTGCCACCTGCCCGCAGAGGCTGCACGCCCATGTTGCCGCAGCCAAGGCAGCCATTCGCCACCTCGTCGCCGCGCGCGTCTAGCAGGCGCAGCCGGATCTGATCCATGCCCTTGTCGAAGCTGGCCGTCCAGACAAACAGCTCCCGACCGGCGTCCGCCGTAAAGCTGTAGGCGTTCTGCGCGCCGGGCGCGGCGATCTGGCCCTGGAGGCGCACGAGCGCTGTGCCCAGGGCGACAGGTGTGGCGGGCGGAAGCTGCACGCCGTCCTCGCGCACGTCGGGCGTTGCTGCTGCGGGCGCGCCTGTGGGCTGGCCCGGCTGGATCGCGCTGCTGCTGCTCACCCGCAGGCCGCGCAGCGCAAAGAAGCCGCCGACGCACAGCAGCAGCAGCAAGGCTACAAGGCCCAGCAGGATCGCGGGGAGCGGTAGGCCGCGCCGCTCAGGGCCGGGCCTGGCGGCTGTCGGGAGCGCAGGCGCGCGCGGTGCGTCCAGGGCTGGCAGGCGCTCGGGGCGCGGTGCGATGGGCGTTGGGGGCCGGTGGATCACGGTTGGGAGTGTGGCTGTGGGCAGCTCGGTGGTCGGCTCGGCGATCTGCTCGATGGCCCGGCGCATTGCGCTCGCCGTGTTGAAGCGCTCGGCGGCGTTGAGCGCCATGGCCTGGCCGAGGATTGCGCTCAGAGCTGTGGGGAGCGCAGGCGCCAGTTCATGGGCGGGCAGCAGTGGGTCGGGGCGACCGTTCAGCACCGCCGTGGCGCGTGAGAGCGCGTCGGGCGGGATCTGGCCGGTGCCAAGGTGGTAGAGCGTGGCGGCGAGGCTGTAGATGTCGGCGCGGGCGTCGGTGCCGCTGCCCTGCACCTGCTCCAGCGGGGCGTACTGGGGCGTGTAGCCGAACAGGCTGGCCTCCTCGCTCGGCGCGCGCGTGGGCAGGGCCGCGCTGCCCTTGGCGAGCCCAAAGTCGAGCAGGACGATCTCGCCCCTGGCGGTGAGCTTCAGGTTCTGGGGCTTGATGTCGCGGTGGACGACGGGCGGCGTCTGGGTGTGCAGGTAGTCGAGCACGTCCAGCAGCTGCTCGGCCCAGCTGACGATCTGGTCGACGGGGAAGGGCGCGGCGAGCTCGCGCAGCGACGCGGCCAGATCCTCGCCGGGGATGAACTCCATCACCAGGAACTGGCCCTCGGGGACGATGAAGTGGTCGATCACGCGCGGCAGGGCGGGGTGGCGCAGGCTGGCCAGGATCTGGGCCTCGCGCTCGAAGGCGCGGCTGGGGCCAATGCTGGCCACTGTGGTCTGCTTGAGCGCCACGCGGCTGCGCAGGCGCTCGTCTACCGCCTCGTAGACGGAGCCCATGCCGCCCTGGCCCACGTGGGCGACGACGCGGTAGCGGTTGTTGAGCAGGCTCTCAGGCGGGAGCAATGCAGTCATTGGGTACTCATGTCGCACAGGCGCAGCCAGGCGATCTTATCGATCTCGGCGAGCGCTGTGGCGATCTCCTGGCTAGGGCTATTGGCGAGCCGCCCTGGGAAGGCGGCGAGGATAGCCGCGTGCTTATTGGCTCGTGCACAGATCACAAACGGAAAGCCGAAGCGCGTTTTGTAGGCCTCGTTGTAGCTCGTCAGGCGCGCGCGCTCCTCGGCGGAGAGCGCGGCGAGCCCGGCTGCGGCCTGCTCGCGGGCGGAGTCGGCGGTGAGCTGCCCGGCCAGGGCCACGCGGCCCGCCAGGTCGGGGTGGGCGCGGACCAGGCCAAGCTGGCGCTCCTCATCGGCCATCGCGACGACCGCGCACATAGCGGCGTGCAGCCCGGCGATGTCTGCGAAGGGCCGCTGCTCCCAGGCGGCGGCGGCGATCCAGGGCGAGTGCTCGAAGACATGGCCCACCGCAGCCACGAAGGCGGCGCGGTCCAGCGCGTTGAGGTCGGCGATTGTTAGCGGCATGGTGCGCTCCAAGCTAGGATGAAACTATTGTACCGCGTTGTTGTGCTATTCTGCTGCTGTGGCACCTTTGCTCGCATGAAGCAGGATACGGAAACAGCTTATGGCCTCGCCGGCGCTCCAGCGTGAGTTTACGATCGCGAACGAGTATCACTACGACCGGCGCTCCCCCACGCGCTGGATCCTGGCGCATGTGCTGCGCTACCCCGTGCTGCCGGTGGTCTTTGTCGTCACTGTGATCGGCATGGCGGTGGCCCAGAGCCTCGGCGCCGTGTTTGTGGGCCGCGCCTTCGACGTGCTGCTCAACGGCGGCGACGCGGCCGCCCTCGGCATCGCCTCGCTGTGGGTTACCTCCGCCTACCTCGGCTACGGCGCGTGCGATATCGTCAACAGCCTGGCGCTGCGCGTGCTCGGCCAGCGCGTGGATCGCGACACGCGCGCCGAGCTGTACGGCAGTCTGCTCGGCAAAAGCCAGACCTTCCTTGGCCGCCAGCGCGTGGGCGACCTGATGGCCCGCGCTACCAACGACGTTGGCCAGATCACACTGATGATTGCGCCCAACGCTGGCCTGATCCTGGAGTCGTTCTTTGCGCTCGTGGTGCCTCTGGTGACGATCGCCTTGCTGCGCGCGGACATGCTGCTGGTGCCGATCCTGTTCCTCGCCAGCTTCAGCGTGGCGATCCGGCGCTACAGCCGTGCGCTCGCGCCCGCCTCCGACGCGATGAGCGAGCGCTACGGCGTGATGAACGCCGGCCTCGCTGAGGCGATCAGCGGGATCGAAGTGGTCAAGGGCTTTGCCCAGGAGCCCGCCGAGGAGCGCCGCTTCGCGCAGCGCGCAGGCGACTACCGCGACGCGTTTGTCCGCGCCGGCGTTGTGCAGGCGCGCTATGTGCCGCTGCTGCTCTACGGCCTGGCGATCGGGCTGGCCTTTGGGCACGCGCTGCTGCTGGTGTTCCAGAACCAGCTCTCGGTCGGCCAGGCGATCACCTACATGGCCCTGATCGAGACCCTGCGCTCACCGACGATGTTTTCGCTGACGACGATTGCGGGCGTGCAGCTGGGCCTGGCTAGCTCCGCGCGCCTGCTGGATCTGATGAACGCCCGCACCGAGCTCGACGAGAATGTGGGCGGCTACAGCGCGCCGATGCGCGGCGAGCTGCTGTTCGATCAGGTGAGCTTTGGCTACGCGGGCCACGTGGCTCAGCCCAGCGCCGACTCGCCCGTCGCCCTCACGAATATCTCCTTCCACGCCCGCCCCGGTGAGACGGTCGCGATCGTCGGGCAGACCGGCGCGGGCAAATCGACGCTCACCAAGCTGGTGAATCGCATCTTCGACAGCTCGTCGGGCCGGGTGCTGATCGACGGCGTAGATGTGCGCGAGTGGAGCATGGACAGTCTGCGCGCCCAGATCGGCACGATCGAGCAGGATATTTTCCTGTTCTCGCGCACGATCGGCGAGAATATCGCCTTCGGCGCGCGTGAGCCAACCACCCGCGCCCAGATCGAGCAGGCCGCCACGCTGGCCCAGGCCCACGCCTTCATCACGGCCTTCCCCGATGGCTACGACACGGTGGTGGGCGAGCGCGGCGTGACGCTCTCTGGCGGGCAGCGCCAGCGCATCGCGATCGCGCGCGCGTTCCTCGCCGACCCGCGCATTCTCATCCTGGACGACTCGACCAGCGCGATCGACAGCGCCACCGAGGATCAGATCCAGCAGGCCATGCGCCAGATCCTGGCCGGTCGCACCACGCTGCTGATCACCCATCGGCTGACGCAGATCCGGCGCGCCGACCGCATTCTCCTGCTCAAAAATGGCGCGCTGCTGGCCCAGGGCACGCACGACGAGCTGCTCGCCACCAGCGTCGCCTATCGCCAGATCTTTCACCTGTAGAAGCCTCGCTTGTGGGCGTCCGCATCTGCGTAATCTGCGTCATCTGCGGATAAAGATGCCCTAATGAGCTGCTGGAGCAATTCCCCATGGGCCTAACTGGCGGGCTGGAAGCCGAGGGCTACGACCGCAGCTACAGCGACGCGCAGCTGGTTCGCCGCATCGCCGGCTACTTTCGGCCGCATACCGGCACGGTGCTGCTGGTCGCCGGCATGGTCGCGCTCGGCTCGCTCGCCGTCACCGTCACGCCGGTGATCATCTCGCGCGGCATCACGCTGCTCACCGGCAACCCTGCGGCGCAGACGCTGCTCGCCCTGGCCGGCATCGTCACGCTGCTGGGCGTGCTGGGCTGGCTGTTCAACTTTGTGCGCCAGCTGTTCGCGGCCCGCGCCGTGGGCGAGGTGGTGCTGGCGCTGCGGCGCGATGCGCTCGCGGCCGTGATGCGGCGCGACATGGCGTTTTTCGACCAGTACGCCTCCGGCAAGATTATGAGCCGCATCACCTCCGACACGCAAGATTTTGCGACGGTGGTCACGCTCACAGTCGATCTGATCAGCCAGCTGGTGCTGGTGGGCGTGATCGGGGCCGTGATGCTGGCGGTGAACCTGCGCCTCGCCCTGCTCACCCTGGCGATTGGCCCGGTGGTGGTGGTGATCGCGCTGGTCTTTCGGCGGCTGGCCCGCCACACCATGCGCCAGGCCCAGCGCGCCCAGGCCGAGGTCAACGGCATCGTGCAGGAGACGATCAGCGGCGTGGCGGTGGCCAAGAGCTTCCGCCAGGAGGCGGCGATCTACGCCGACTTCACGGCGACAAACAATCTGGCCTACCAGGTGCAGCTGCGGCGCGTGGCCGTGTTCGGCAGCATCTTCCCGCTGATGAACACCCTGGCCGGGCTTGGCGTGGCGGCGGTGGTCTATGTCGGCGGCCTGCTCGTGCTCGACAAGAGCGTCTCGGTGGGCGAGTGGTATCTGTTTGTGCAGAGCCTGACGATCTTCTTCTACCCGATCTCCAGCATCGCCTCGTTCTGGAGCCAGTTTCAACAGGGGCTGGCCGCGAGCGAGCGCGTCTTCGCGCTGATCGACGCCGACACCGAGGTGGCCCAGA
>JAYUYB010000837.1:0-2599 GCA_043752655.1 Chloroflexota bacterium | reverse complement strand
CTTCAACCTGCGCAATCTGCAATCTACTGCGTCGCCTGCCACCTGCGGCTCAGCTCGGCGGTAAAGTCGTCCACGCTACCCCAGAAGATGCTGATGTTCGAGCCCTGGAAGTAGCTCTCCAGGTAGCGCGCGGCGCCCTGCGGTGCCAAAAACTGGCTCTCCTCCGGCAGGATCTGGCCGGCGATGTTGGCGTAGCGCTTCAGGCGCTTGCCGCCCTGGGCGCTCATCAGGCTGCGGTAAAGCACCCGAAAGCTCCAGTCCTCCAGCCGAAAGCCCAGGAAGAGCAGCGCGCTGTCGGAAAGCGCTGTCTTCACCGGCTGCGGGATCAGGTCGCGGTTGCGCGTGGCGCCGATCAGAAAGTCGAAGTAGTTGTCCTCGGTGAGCACCAGCGACGATGTCTCCGTGACGGCGCCAAACAGATGGAAGACCAGCGGCTTGAACTCGTCTGGCTCGTAGTCGCCCTCGTCGAAGACCGAGGGCACATTCGCCACCAGGTCGTCGTTCCAGCGACAGATCTCCGTCTGCGGCTCCTTGCCGGCCGCCTTCAGCGCCTCCTCCAGCAGCGTGTCGGCGGAGACAGTTACGTAGACGGCGCACGGCAGCGCGGCGAGGGCGGCGTAGGGGTCGGCCAGCTTCTTCTCGCGGCGGATGCGCGCCACCTCGGGGAAGAGCTTGGCCAGCGGCGCGCGCGGCGTGGCGAGGGCGGGCGGCAGGTCGGGCTTGTAGCGGTCGAGCAGGGCCTGGCGCATCGCGCGCACCAGCGAGTCACGCGGGTACTCGGGGTCCTGGTTCACGCTGAGAAACTGGGCCACATAGGGCAGATCGCCCTGCTGATGCGGTGCGAGCGGGAAGCCGTACTCGCGCGCCCAGCGGCGGGCGATCTCGCGCGGGGAGCCGAGCAGCAGCTCGCCGAGCTGCTCGCCGAGAATCGGTGTACACTGCCCATCGTTCAGCCGCGTAAGCAGCGCGGGCCACTTCTCCATCGGCTTCTCGCCGGTGAAGCCTGGCTCGTACCAGATCTGGCCGCTGCGCAGGCGCATAAACAGCACCGGCATCCAGGCGTCGGGCTCATCGCGTACGGTGCCGCGCGCCACGGCCACCGCCGCGTCAATCTGGCCATCCTTCTGGAGCTGGCTAAAAAAGCTGCGCGTGAAGGCGGCGGCGGTGGTGGTGCTCACCTTGCCCTGCATCGCGATCACAGCGGGCACGCCTGCGCGGGCCAGGCGCGGGCCGAGGGCCGCGAGCGGCGTGCCATCCACGGTTTGCCCACCATCACCAGCGCTCTCGCAGGAGGCCAGCACAACCAGGCGCGGCATCGAGGCCAGCTCGCTGATGCGCTGGGCCAGCTCGGTGCCAAGCGTGCGGTCGAGCTTGCCCGTGCTATCCTCTAAAAAGAGCCAGGGCTCGTCCTCCACCACGGCGCCGTGGGCCACGAGGTACAAAATGTCGAAGCTATCGTGGCCGCCGTGGCCATCGCGCAGAGCCGTTACAATCCCTTCGAGGGTGGCGCTTCCTGGCTCGGCTAGGGCAGCGACGGGGATGTCGGACAGGGCCTCACGGGCGCGCGCCAGCTCGGCCTGGGCATCGAGATCTGCCAGCCCGTAGGTGGCGAGGCCGCTCGGCGCGGCCACGACCACCAGAGCGCGCAGGGCCGCACGGGGGCGCAGCTGCACCCGGCGCCAGTCGCCGCTGGCGAGGTAGCGTGAGAAGCGCACGCGCTGGCCGAGGATCAGGGGCCGGTCGCCCGCCGGGTCGCGCAGGGTCTCCCAGCGCAGGGCGTGCAGCTCGGGGCAGCCCGCGTCGATCTGGAGGCGCAGGCGCAAGGAGGTGTCGGACGAGTCGGCGGCGGCGCGGGCGGCGCTAAACTCGGCCAGTGTGGCGGGCGTGCCGAAGAGCGCGGCGCTGAGCGCCTGGCCGTAGGCGGCCGGGTCGTCCTCCAGGGCGCGCAGGGCAGCGCGATCAAGGCGCACCACGCCGGGCTGCTCGGACAGCACCTCGCTGTCGCTGTCCGGCTGGGTAGAGCTCAGCTCCACCGCGTAGCTGTCGGCGTCGCGGCGGCGCAGCGCAAGCTTCACATCGACGATCGACATAGGCGGTGCGAGGGAACAGGGTACAGGGAAGCAGGGTTTGTGTAGGGAAGTAGTATAGCACGCAGAGAGGCAGACAATGGGCAACTTTACGCACTATGGCGAGCATGTGGGCGCCAGCGCCGAGCGCTGGTTCAAAAGCACGATCTTCCAGAGCCAGCACATGCTGGTAGGGCTCGACTGCTTGGAGCCAGGCCAGGCCCAGGCGCCCCACCTGCACCACGGCCACGACAAGTGCTACTTCGTGGTCGAGGGCGAGGCCGAGTTCACCGTGGGCAACGAGACGCGCCGCCTCGGCCCCGGCGGCCTCGCCTGGGCGCCCGCCGACATCGCCCACAGCGTTACCAACCTCGGCGCGGGCCGCCTGGTGATGCTGATCAGCATGGCGCCGGAGCCGCGATGACACGGTGACACGGTGACACGGTGACACCTATCGGGCAAACGAGGTTGTCACCGTGTCACCCGGTCACCCTGCGGGCCGCCTATCTCCGCCGCCAGGTGTCACCGTGTCA
>JAYUYB010000836.1:0-6550 GCA_043752655.1 Chloroflexota bacterium | reverse complement strand
ATGGCCCAGTGAGCTGGGAGACCACCGACTACCAGAGCGCCCTCGACCAGGGCGCGATCGCGCTGTTCGGCGAGAAGTACGGCGATAAGGTGCGCCTGATGACGATCCTGCGCGGGGATGACGATGACCGACGACCGACGACGGAGGACGGAACACCGTCCACCGTCCACCGTCCTCTGTCCACCTTCGAGTTCGCCTCACGTGCTAGTCGCGAGCTGTGCGGCGGCACGCACGTGCGCAGCACGGGTGGGATCGGCTATGCGCGCGTGCTGAGCGAGAGCAGCATCGGGAGCGGCGTGCGCAGAATAGAGCTGCTTACCGGGCGCGGCGCCGAGCAGTGGGTGGAGCAGCAGGCCCAGACGCTGCGCGATCTCGCCGTGCGGCTGGGCGCGCAGCCTAACCAGGTTGCCGAGCGCGTCGAGCAGTTCATGGGCGAGGCCCGCCAGCGCCAGCGCGAGATCGAGAGCCTGCGCGGCAAGCTGGCCCGCTTCACGGTGGAGGGGCTGCTGGCCCAGGTGGATCACAAGCACGGCGTGCCCATGCTCACCGTGGAGGTGGAGGCCGACGATGTGGCCCGCCTGCGCGAGCTTGGCGAGGCGCTGCGCGACCGGCTGGGCAGCGGCGTGATCGTGCTTGGCGCCGTGGTAGCCGAGCGCCCCCAGTTGCTCGCTATGGTTACGCCGGACCTGCTGGGCCAGGGCTACCACGCCGGCAATCTGGTAAAAGCCCTCGCCACGATTATCGGCGGCGGCGGCGGCGGGCGCCCCGACTTTGCCCAGGCCGGTGGCAAGGATGCTAGCAAGCTAGGCGAGGCGATCAGCCGCGCCCCTGAGCTGGTGGCGGGGCAGAAGAAGCTGTAATGAACCATGCATTCGGGAGCGATCATGTCTAGCGACGCCACCGCCCTCGTGCTAGTGCTGCCTGAGGATAGCGCCGATACTGTGATCGCCAAGCTGCGGGCGACGGGCGCGCTGAGCGTGCAGCTGCTGGTGTCCGAGGGCGCCGTGGCTATGCGGCGGCCCGACGTGGCGGCCCGCATCTACGATCTCGCCACCGCCGAGGGCATCGCCCTGATGCTGATCAGCTCCGACCAGCCCACGGTGGCGGCGGCGCGGCAGGGCGGCATCTCAACCTTGCTGGTGGACGACGCCCGCGTGCTGGCGCCCGGCCGCTCGAACCGCACGGATCGGCCCGCCAGCCCCTACAGCACCCGCGTGATCGAGCGGCAGCCGCCTCCGGCCCATAAGCCGGCGCCAAAAGCGCCGCTTGCCAGACCCGTCACCCCCGCCGACGAGGATCTCTACGCGCTGGAGGGGATTGCCGCCGCGCTCAACGACCGCGCCCCGCCCGCGCCGCCCGCGCTCTCCGACGCCGAGCTGCTCGCCGCCAGCCTCGGCACAGCGCTTGCGCCCGCCCCGTCGCCGCGCGCACCCGCCCCGTCGCCGCGCGCACCCGCGTCGCGGCCTGCACAGCCCCGCCTTGCCCCACAGCCTACGCCGTCGCCACTCCCGGTTGCCGCCGCGCCGCGCCGTCGAGCCTGGCAAATCTTCGCCCTGATTGGCGGCCTGCTCGTGCTGCTGCTCGTGATCGGCGGCGTGCTCTTCCTCAACAGCGGCGTCACGGTGACTGTGGCGGCCCCGCTGCGCCCCGACACGGTGAAGCCCTTCGTTGCACTGCCGGTGCCGCTTGTGGCGGCGGGCGCAGGCGTGGGCAGCAGCGCCGTGGAGGCTGAGGCCCTGGGCAGTGATGTGGCCGTGAGCCAGACGGGCGAGGTGACGGAAAGCACGCTCACGCCCTCCAGCAGCGCCAGCGGCGTGGTGAACCTGCTCAACTCCAGCGCCCAGGCGCTGCTGCTCCCGGCGGGCAGCGAGTTTATCGCCGTGAAGGCCGACGGCCAGGAGGTGCCCTTTGTGAGCAACGTGGACGTGCTCGTGCCGGGCGCCACCACGTCGGACCAGGGCGCCCAGATTGTAACCACGCGCGGCCAGGCCGAGGTTCCCGTGACGGCGAAATCGCCTGGCAGCGCCTCGAACGTGGAGGCGAACACGGTGCGTCGGATCGTGCCGCCTGGCGGCCAGGGCTTCAACACCGACACGGGCAGCCTGCGCGTCTCGAACCCGCCGATTAGCGGCGGCAGCGAGCAGGAGGTGCGGATCGTGAAGGATAGCGACGCCCAGGCGCTGCTCGCGCCCGCCCTGGAGCAGCTCGACGCCGAGGCCCGCCGCCAGCTGGAGGGGCTCGCCCAGCAGCGTGGCCTCAGCGTCGATGCCTCCACGATCCTGCCCCGCCGCGCCGACCTGGAGCAGCTCCAGGGCTTTGAGTACAAGGTGGAGCCCCCTGCGGGCACCACGCTCGACGCAGCCAACCCGCGCTTTACGCTTACGGCTCAGGCGCGCTACAGCGCCCTCGCTACGCCAGTGGGCAAGGGCCTGCGCGAGCAGCTTGGCCCCGCCGTCACCGAGCAGCTGCGCCAGTCTGGCGAGCTTCAGCCCGGCGACTGCCGCGCCCCCGCCGTTACGGGCTGGCGCTGGGACGGCGAGAGCCTGCTGGTGGATGGCCAGATCACCCCGGATACGCAGAGCCCGCGCTGCCAGGGTGGCCTCGACGCGGAGGCCCTAGCCCAGGTGCGCGAGGCCGTGCGCGGCAAGAGTCGCGAGCAGGCAGACGCCGCGCTCCAGGCGCTCCAGGCCCAGGGTGTGATCGGCGACTACAGCCTGCCCGAGGGCGTGCGCCAGCTGCCCCGCTTCGACTGGCAGCTCTCTATTCAGGGGCGGTGACCAGGAGACCAGGAGACCAGGAGACAGGGAGACAGGGAGACAGCCTAACGGCACCGATAGGCGCTCCTTGTCTCCCTGTCTCCTGGTCTCCTGTCCCCCGAACGGAGCGAGCGATGCGCGAGCAACGGACACTTGGCCTAGACGTGGGCTCGCGGCGGATCGGTGTGGCGCTGAGCGATGCCTCTGGCACGCTCGCCACGCCGCTCACGACGATCACGGCGGTGCCGCAGGCGCAGGCTCTGGAGCGGATCGGGCGGCTGTGCGTCGAGCACGAGGTGGTGGAGATCGTGGTGGGCCTGCCGCTCACGCTGCGGGGCGAGGTGGGGCCGCAGGCAGAGACGGTGCAAAAGTTCGCCGAGGCCCTTGGCCAAAGCATCGCGCTGCCCATCCAGTTCTTCGACGAGCGCCTGACCACGGCGGCTGCCGAGCAGCAGCTGCGCGATCTGGGCATGAAGCCCGAGAAGCGCAAGCTTCAGATCGACCAGGTGGCCGCCGCAATTATCTTGCAGGATTACCTCGACCAGCGGCGCAACCTGCTGAGGGAGCTGTGAGCCATCCGAACCGTTTGGACCACGAACGGCGCGAACCGTTTGGACTACGAAGGCGCGAAAGGCGGCGAACCACCGCGAATTCCGACCAGCGCCCTTCGCGGCCAAGGATTCGTGCCCTTCGCTACTTTTCGCGCCTTCATGGTCCAAACGGCTCGGGCGCGCTCCAACCGTTCGTGGTCCAGGCAGCTACGCGTAGCGGCGCTTGCGCCGACGATGGATGTCGTCGTCGTGGTTGCGGTAGTCGCGCGTGATCCGGACGCCGAAGATGCTCAGGAAGCGCTTGCCGTTCGTCACCAGCCAGTCGGCGAGCGTGTGCGCGGTGCTGCCGGTAACGAACCCGATCAGCACGGCGAGGGTGACGTCGGGGTTGGCCTGCAGCCAGCCGCGCAGCGAATCAAAGAGATGAACATGGTAGTCGGGCACCACGACGCCAAGGCGGGCCAGCAGCCAGACCCAGCTAAACAGCAGGCCGCTGACCACGGCGTAGAAGTAGGCCAGGCGCAGCAGTGGGGCGAAGAGCAGGCTGTGGCTCCAGAAGTGGCGGTGCGGCAAGGCCCACATGTAGGGGCGCCAGATCCAGTAGAGCAGGCCCCAGCGGTCGTCAATCGCCGAGTCCAGGTCGAGGTCCGGCGAGAAGAGCACCCCAGAGAGCAGATGCGCGCCAACGATCCAGAGCGTGCCAGCCATGGCGGCGGCGTGCCCCAGCACGAGCGGCCCGTCGAGGTAGCTGTAGGTGAGCGGGGCCAGGGCCGCGCCCGTGGCGACGGTGATGACATCGTGGGTGCGGGCGTCGGGCATGGCGGGCTGCTCCGTATCTGTGCTACAATTGGCCCTAGCATAGCTCATCTGTGCGGAGAGTGCAAGCGCGATGATCGATACTGAGCAGCTTGAGACACTTCTGGCGGGCGGTGAGGGTGCGCGCCTCGCCTTCGCGCGGGAGCGCGCCCGCCTCGACGACGTGGCCGAGACGCTGGTGGCCTTTGCCAATGGCCAGGGCGGCACGCTTGTGCTTGGCGTGGCCGGGCGCGCGCGGGCGAAGCCCGAGGGCCTTAGCGACCCTGGCGCCGCCCGCGAGCTGCTGCTCGAAGCTGCCCTCGCCTGTACGCCGCCACTCATCCTGCCGCTGCCCCAGGCCGTGCTTCTCGGCGCCAACGCCCTGCTCGTCGCCAGCGTCCCCGCCGGGCTCTCCCAGGTCTACGCGCTGCACGGCAAGTACCTGCGCCGCGAGGGCGGCACGAACCAGCCGCTCGCCCCCGACGCCCTGCGCCGCCTGCTGCTCGAGCGCGGTGAGGTGAGCTGGGAGCGCGCCACCCCCGAGGGCGCCACCCCCGATGAGCTTGACCCCGCCAGGATAGCCGCCTACGCCCGCCGTATCGGCCCCGACGCCGAGCAAGACCCGTGGGGTCTGCTGTATCGGCGGGGGTGCGTCATTCGCAGTGCTGAGTCACGAGTGCTGAGTGCTGAGTCCGGGCCTGAGCACCCAGCACCCAGCACCCAGCACTCAGCACCCAGCACTCAGCACCTAGCACTCAGTACCCAGCACTCAGCACTCAGCACTTTGCCCGACGCACTCGCTCCGACGAACGCCGGCCTGCTGCTGTTCGCCCACCGCGTGGAGGCGCGCTTCCCGCAGGCGGAGCTGACGCTTGTCCACTACCGTGGCCGCGACATGGCCGACGCCTTTGAGCGCGAGGATGTGCACGACACGCTGGTGGAGGCGCTGCGCCGCGCCGAGCGCTGGCTGATGGAGCATATGCGCAAGGGCAGCCGCATGGTAGGCCTGGAGCGCCACGACTGGACGCAGTTCCCCCCCGGCGCCGTGCGCGAGGCTCTGGTGAACGCTGTGGCCCACCGCGACTACAGCGTGCGCGGCGAGGGCATCCGCGTCTCGCTCTTCAGCGACCGGCTCGAGGTCTACTCGCCAGGCCGCCTGCCTGGCCACGTCACCGTGCAGAACCTGATGGACGAGCGCTTCTCGCGCAACGAGAGCCTGGTGCAGGTGCTCGCCGACTTCGGCCTGATCGAGCGGCTTGGCTACGGCATCGACCGCATGCTGCGCCAGATGGAGGAGGCGGGCCTGCCGCCGCCCAGCTTCCGCGAGACGGCGGCGGGTTTTCTGGTGGTGCTTCAGGGCCAGGGCTACGATGCGGCTGCGGCTAGCGGGATCGACACCCGCGACTTGGCCCGCCAGGGGCTTAACGAGCGCCAGATAGCCGCGATCGTCTACCTGACCGAGCAGCGCCGCATAAGCAACGGCGACCTGCAAGAGCTGCATCCTAACGTGAGCGCCGAGACGATCCGCCGCGATCTGGCCGACCTAGTGGAGCGCGGCCTGCTGCTCAAGGTCGGCGAGAAGCGGGCCACCTATTATATTTTCAAGTAGACGGTGGACAGCGGGCGCGACTCCACTCTAAAGCATTGGCTAGTGATGGGAGGCACAGTCCATCGTCCACCACCCCCTGAGATGCAGGAAGCCAGCCTATGTTCTCCCAGTTTGTAGTGATCCTTCACCGCCCGCGCGATGTGCGTAATATCGGCGCAGTGGTGCGGGCGATGAAGAATATGGGCTTTACTCGGCTACGGCTGGTCGCGCCCCCCGCTTTCGACCCCGCCGACATCGGCGGGATCGCCCATCGCAGCGAGGATCTGCTGGCCCAGCTTGAGATCTTTGCTAGCCTTGAGGAGGCCCTGGCCGGGCTGAGCTATATCGTGGGCACGACCGCCCGCCACCACGAGCGCCCGGTGCGCCAGGAGGTGCGGGCGGCAATGGCTGAGCTTGCCGAGCGGGCAACGGGCGGCGCGGTGGGGCTGCTCTTTGGCCCCGAGGATAACGGCCTCGACAATGCGGCCCTCGACCGCTGCCAAATGCTGCTGAGCCTGCCCTGCGATCCGGCCTACCCCTCGCTCAACCTAGCCCAAGCCACCTTGCTGGTGCTCTATGAGCTGCGGATGGCCCTGGCTGAAACGCCCGCCGCAGCCGCCCAGCCGAACGTAGCGGGGGCGGACGATCTCGAAACCTGCCTCAGCGCGTGGGAAGCGATGCTCGCTACCGTCAAGTTTGTGAAATCGGGCAGCCCCGTTCGGCCCATGCGCGCCCTGCGCGAGCTGATCTTTCGCGCAGCGCCGAGCCGCCAAGAGGCCGCCCTGCTTACTGCGATCGCCCGCGAGGTGGTGAACTATGTGCGCAGAAAGGATCACGATTAGGCGCGGATTACGCGGATT
>JAYUYB010000835.1:0-6551 GCA_043752655.1 Chloroflexota bacterium | reverse complement strand
GTGCTCCGCCAGGAAACTCGCCACAGCCTTGGCGTTGGCCACGTGGCGCTCCATGCGCAGGCCCAGGGTCTCGATGCCCTGCAAAAACAGGAAGGCGTTGAAGGGGCTCAGGGCGGGGCCAAGATCGCGCAGGCCCTCAACGCGCGCCTTCATAATAAAGGCGAAGTCGCCGAAGGTCTCGTAGAAGCGCACGCCGTGGTAGCCCTTGCTCGGCTCCAGCAGCTGCGGGAACGGCCCCTTGTCCCAGGGGAAGCGCCCGCCGTCCACGATCAGGCCGCCGATGCTGGTGCCGTGGCCGCCGAGAAACTTGGTGGCCGAGTGGACAACAATGTCGGCGCCGTGCTCCAGCGGCCGGCAGAGGTAGGGCGTGGCGAACGTGTTGTCGATCACCAGGGGCAGGTTGTGGGCGTGGGCCACCTCGGCGATGGCGGCGATGTCGAGCAGGTTGATGCGCGGGTTCGCGACTGTCTCGCCGTAGATCAGGCGCGTGCGCGGCGTGATCGCGGCGCGGAACGCCTCGGGATCGTCGGGGTCCACAAACGTGGTGTTGATCCCAAAGCGGCGCATGCTCACGTCAAGCTGGGTGTAGGTGCCGCCGTAGAGCGTGCGCGCGGCCACGATCTCGTCGCCGGCCTCGCATAGGCTGGCGAAAACCACAAGCTGGGCGGCCTGACCGCTGCCCACCGCGAGGGCGCCAACGCCGCCCTCCAAAGCCGCCACGCGCTCTTCCAGCACCGCCGTGGTGGGGTTGGAGATGCGCGAGTAGATATGGCCAAGGCGCTGGAGGTTGAAGAGCGCCGCGGCGTGCTCGGGGTCCTCGAACACGTACGAGCTGGTCTGATAGATCGGCACCGCCCGCGCGCCGGTCACAGGGTCGGGCCGCTGGCCGGCGTGGAGCGAGCGCGTGTGGAAGCCAAACTGGCGTTCATACTGGGACATAGCTCGTGCAGCCCTCTTTACTGACGACCGACGACCGTCACACGTCCGCCTTCCGGTCGTCGGTCGTCCAGGGTCGTCCGTCGTCCATCGTCCGTCGAGCTACGCGTAGCGCTCGCGGCGCACAAGCTCGGCAAGCGGCTTGCGGCCACCGAGCTTCAGGGGCGGCGGTGGCTGCTGGGCGGCAGGGTAGCCGAAGGTGATCGTCCAGCGGCACGTCAGATCCTCGGGCACCCCAAGGATCTCGTGTGCGGCCTCCTGGTTGTGCAGCGTGGTGACGCAGGAGCCCACGCCGTGGGCCGTGGCGACGAGCTGCATGTAGGATGCGGCCTGGCCGAGGTCGAACTCGTAGCCGGGCGTGCCCACCAGCACCACTACGAAGGCGGCGTGCGGCATGTGCTCGGCGAAGCTGCCCGCCGTGCTCAGGCGCTGAAGCTGCTCGGGCTCGCTTACGAGCACGAAGCTCCAGGGCTGGCTATTCTTGCTGCTCTGGGCACGCCGCCCCGCGTTGAGGATCGCCTCGATGACCGCCTCGGGCACCGGCTGCGCCGTGTAGGCGCGCACCGCACGCTTGCGCCGGATCGCCTCGTTCACATCCATCGCGCCCGCCTGCCCTACATCGCTCATCGCCAGCCTCGCTTCCTTGTCCTAGAACTTCACCTGGAAGGCGTCTCTGCCCGCGTACTTCGCCGCCGCGCCAAGCTCCTGCTCGATGCGCAGCAGCTGGTTGTACTTGGCGATACGGTCGGTGCGAGAGGGTGCGCCGGTCTTGATCTGGCCCGCGTTGGTGGCCACCACCAGATCGGCGATCGTCACGTCCTCGCTCTCGCCGGAGCGATGCGAGACGATGGCCGTCATGCCGTTGCGCTGGGCGAGCTCGATGGCCGCCATGGTCTCGGTGAGGCTGCCGATCTGGTTGAGCTTGATCAGGATCGAGTTGGCGGCCTGCTCGTCGATGGCGCGGCGCAGCCGAGTAACATTCGTAACCAGAAAGTCGTCGCCCACGAGCTGCACCTTGTGGCCGAGCTTCTGGCGCAGCAGCTTCCAGCCGTCCCAGTCGTCCTCGGCCAGCCCGTCCTCAAGCGAGATCAGCGGGTAGCGGTTGGCGATGTCCACCCAGTACTCCACCATCTCCTCGGTGCTGAGCGTGCGGTTGTCGCGCTTGAGGTGATACTTGCCGTCCGCATAGATCTCAGTGACGGCGGGGTCCATCGCGAGCATAATCTGCTCGCCGGGGCGATAGCCAGCCTTCTCGATCGCCTCCATAATCAGCTGGAGCGGCGCCTCGTTCGAGGGGAGGCTGGGCGCGAAGCCGCCCTCGTCACCCACGGTGGTGCTGAGGCCACGGTCGTGGAGCAGCTTCCTGAGGCTCTGGTAGATCTCGGAGCCCCAGCGCAGGCCCTCGCGGAAGCTCTCGGCGCCCACGGGCATCACCATAAACTCCTGGAAGTCGGTGGAGTTGCTGGCGTGCTGGCCGCCGTTCATGATGTTCAGCATGGGCACGGGCAGCACGTGGGCGTAGACCCCGCCGAGGTAGCGGTAGAGCGGCAGGCCGAAAGCGGAGGCGGCGGCCTTGGCGGCGGCCAGGGAGACGCCGAGGATGGCGTTGGCGCCGTACTTACTCTTATTGGGCGTGCCATCGAGGGCGATCAGCTCGGCGTCGAGGCCCACCTGATCGGCAGAATCAAGGCCAACCAGGGCCTCGGCGATATCCTCGTTCACGGCGCGCACAGCCTTGAGCACGCCCTTGCCGCCATAGCGGGCCTTATCGCCGTCGCGCAGCTCCAGGGCCTCATGGGCGCCCGTCGAGGCGCCGCTGGGCACAATGGCGCGACCGACATCGCCGCTCTCCAGGCGAACATCTACCTCTACCGTCGGGTTGCCGCGTGAGTCAAGCACCTCACGCGCAAGGATCTCTTCGATCAATGTGGACATACTTCCTCCACGTAGCTCGTTTTTTCGCCCCAAGGCGCGGGAAGTATAGCACAGGCACCTCATCTGCCGGGACGCCCGAACCCGTTGGACCACGAAGCCGCGAACGGGTGCGAACCACCGCGAACCCAGCCACGCGTGTGCGGCGGTATGCTCGGTGCGGCTGCGGGTACGCCGCGCTACGCGCACACATGTTCTGGGTCACGCTATGCCCCAAAAGGGGCGAGAGGCAGGGGTGAGGGCCACAAGCCGTCTTAGTCGACCCGCTGGTGCCCTGGGCGTAGAATGAGCAGCGGCCCCTTCACGGCGCGCAGCACCTTGTCGGTGACGCTGCTGAGGGCCACGCTGGTAACAGCGCTCTTGCCGTGCGTCGTGACGGCCACAAGGTCGGCGCCGCTGTTGGCAGCCTCATCCAGAATAGCGCGGGCGGGCTGCTCGGCCTCGGCCACATGCGCGTGAACTGCGGCAGGCGCCAGGCGCGTGGCGAGCTCCTGCAGGTAGCTCTGGGCGGCGTCGTGCTCGTTGGCCACGCTGCGCGCATCGAGCCGGAAGCGCTCGTGGAACGGCATCGACTCAGGCACGGGCAGCGTATCGACGATCCGCAGCAGGTGCAGCTCGCCGCCGTCTACATTGGCGAGGGCGCGGGCGTGGGGCAGGATCTCCTCAGCGAACGGCGAGCCGTCTAGGGGCACGAGCACGCGCTTGAAGAACTGGTTGGCCACCACGCCTTGCTCATCGGGGCGCAGCAGCAGCAGGGGCGTGCCGCTCACGCGGGCGAGCGCCTCGGCGACGCTGCCGAGCCAGAGCTTGGCGAAGCCGCTGCGGCCGTGGGTCGTCATCACGATCAGGCCGGCACTGATGTCGCGGGCGTAGCTGGCGAGTTTCAGGGCCACAGGGCCGCTGAGGCGCGTGGTGATCGGGATGAACTCGCCCTCCGCGAGCGGCGCGGCGACCCGCTCCAGATAGACGCGCTCGTGCTCGGCGGCCATCGAGCGCAGCTGATCATCGACCACAGGCAGGCCCTCGATCGAGATCGGGTTCGGGCTAGCGGGCACATGCACATGCACCAGGTGCAGCGCGCTATCGGTGGCGCGGGCCAGACGCACGGCCACGGGCAGGGCCTGCTCGGCCATGGGCGACCCGTCGAGCGGCACCAGGATCGCTTTAAACATCGCTGCCTCCTTGTCGCGAGAGAGATTGTGTGATGGTCTAGTATACCGCAAACAAAAGGCCCCCCCTCACGCAGTTTGCGCAAGCGGGGGCCGATAGCGAGCAAATGGCGCGGCGGCGCCTACACGACCGGGGCAGCGACCAGCGGCGCCTCTACCACGGCGGCCAGGGCCACGCGCAGCACCTCGTCCATCGAGGAGACAGGGATCAGGACGAGATCCTTGCGCACCTTCTCCGGCAGCTCCACAATGTCCTTGGCGTTCTCCTTGGGCAGGATGAAGGTGCGAATGCCCGCGCGGTGGGCGGCCAGGGTCTTCTCCTTGAGCCCGCCGATGCCGAGCACCTTGCCGCGCAGCGTCACCTCGCCAGTCATGGCCACGTCGCGGCGCACCGGCCTGCCCGTCAGCGCGCTGATCAGCGCGGTGGTGAGCGTGATCCCCGCTGATGGACCGTCCTTGGGCACGGCGCCCTCCGGGATGTGGACGTGGATGTTGTGCTCCTCGAAGTAGTTCGGGTCGATGCCAAACTCCTGCGAGCGCGAGCGCACGTAGCTCATCGCGGCCTGGGCGCTCTCCTTCATCACGTCGCCTAGCTGGCCCGTGAGCTGTAGGCCACCCTTGCCCCGCACTGGCAGCACCTCGATGCTGAGAATCTCGCCGCCTGTGCTCGTCCAGGCCACGCCCGTCGCCACACCGATCTCGTCGCGCTCCTCGGCCAGCCCAAAGGCGTAGCGCTCTGGGCCAAGGTAGGTTGCAACGCCTGCCTCGTCGATAGCGAAGACCATCGGCTCACTCTCGGCCTCGGCGCCCAGGTCGGCGGCAGAGGCCACCTTGCGCGCCACCTTGCGGCAAAGGCTGGCGATCTCGCGCTCCAGGTTGCGCACGCCCGCCTCGCGGGTGTACTCGCGGATCAGCTTGAGCACCGCGCCCTCGCTGATCGTCAGCTGATCCACCTGCAGGCCGTGGAACTCGCGCTGCTTGGGGATCAGGAAGCCCTTGGCGATCTCCAGCTTCTCGTCCTCGGTGTAGCCGCCAATCTCGATAATTTCCATGCGGTCGCGCAGCGGGCCTGGGATCGGCTCCAGCTGGTTGGCCGTGGCGATAAAGATCACCTTGCTTAGATCGAACGGGATCTCCAGATAGTGATCGCTAAACGTGCTGTTCTGCTCGGGATCCAGCACCTCCAGCAGCGCCGAGGTGGGGTCGCCACGGAAGTCCGTGCCCACCTTGTCGACTTCGTCGAGCACATAGACGGGGCTGTTCGACTTGACCGACTTGATGCCCTGGAGCACACGGCCCGGCATGGCGCCGATGTAGGTGCGGCGATGGCCGCGGATCTCGGCTTCGTCGCGCACGCCGCCGAGGCTGGTGCGGATGAACTGGCGGCCAAGAGCGCGGGCCACGCTGCGGCCCAGGCTCGTCTTGCCGACGCCGGGCGGGCCAACGAAGCAGAGGATGGGGCTGCGCATCTTGTTGCCGGCCAGCTTGCGCACGGCCAGAAACTCCAGAATGCGCTCCTTCACCTTCTCCAGACCGTAGTGATCCTCATCGAGCACCTTCTGGGCGGCGGCGATGCTGATCTCAGGGTGCTCCTCCTCGGCCCAGGGCAGGTTAGTGAGCCAGTCGAGGTATGTGCGGATCACACCGGCCTCAGGGCTGTTCATGCCCTGCTGCGCAAGGCGCTTCACCTCGTGGAGCGCCTGGCTCTTCACATACTCGGGCGCCACCATCTCGTTGATCTTACGGCGCAGCTCGTCGATCGGGTCGTCGCTCTCGTCGTCCTCGCCAAGCTCGCGGCGGATCACGCGCATCTGCTCGCGCAGGAAGTACTCGCGCTGGCTCTGATCCAGCACCTCTTTGGTGTCCTGCTGGATCTTGGCGCGCAGCTTGAGCAGCTCCAGCTGGCGGGCCAGCACCATGTAAGCTTTGCGCAGCCGGTCGGCCGGCTCCAGCGTGTTGAGCACCTCCAGGCGATCCTTAAAGTCGAAGGCAGGCCCCCAGGTGACGATATCGGCCAGGTGGCCGGGGCGCTCGATGCGATGCACAAACTGCACCGCCTCTTGGGGCACCTCGCCAAGATGGTCGACGAACTCGTCCACCTGCTGCTTGACGGTCTCCATAAGCGCCTGGATCTCCATCGTATCCTGGTCCTCATCAAAGGCGGGGATGCAGCGCACGCGGTAGAAGGGCGTGATCTGCACCGCAGCGCTGATCGTGGCGCGGTGCAGGCCCTCAAGGATCACGCGGGCGGTGCCATCGGGCAGCTTGGCGAACTCCTCCAGGCGCGCGATCACACCGATCGGCGGGAGCTGCTGGGCCTGGCTGCTCTTGTAGCCCTCAAGCTCGGCCTCGCGCACAAAGATCAGCAGCACCTCGCGCTCTTCGTCCCAGGCGCGCTCCATAGCGCGGTACGACTTGCCCTGAGGCACCTGGAGCGGGATAGTCATGTGGGGCATAATCACCATCTCGCCCAGTACAACCAGGGGCAGGCGCCGCTCGGCCGGTAGCTCATCC
>JAYUYB010000834.1:0-2600 GCA_043752655.1 Chloroflexota bacterium | reverse complement strand
CAGCAGATGGAGGAGATGCGCCAGGCGCTCGGCCTGAACGATCCGCTCCACGTGCAGCTCGGCCGCTACCTCGCCCAGCTCGCCCAGGGCAATCTCGGCCGCTCGCTCTTTGGCGCGCAGCCCGTGGCCCTGCTGATCGGCTCCAACATTGGCGCGACCATCCAGCTGACGCTTGCGGCCATGCTCGTCGCGATCGTCATCGGCGTGCCGCTCGGCGTCTTCGCCGCCATCAAGCAGGGCAGCGCGTGGGATGTTGTCGCCACCACGACCGCAATGCTCGGCGTCTCCATCCCGGCCTTCTGGCTCGGCCTGATGCTGATCCAGCTCTTCGCCGTGACGCTCGGCTGGCTGCCGATCACCGGCGACCGGGGGCTGCGCGGGCTGATCATGCCTGCCGTGGCCCTGGGCGTCGCCGAGGCGGCGATCATCACGCGCCTTACGCGCTCCAGCCTGGTAGAGATTCTTGGCCTGGATTATGTGCGGACGGCGCGGGCCAAGGGTCTGATTGAGCGCGCCGTGGTGTGGCAGCACGCCCTGCGAAACGCCCTGCTGCCCCTGCTCACGATGATCGGGATGCAGTTCGGCACGCTCTTCGGCGGCGCCGTGATCATCGAGAATGTCTTCTCACGCCAGGGCCTTGGCGCCCTCGCCACCCAGGCCGTGATCAACCGCGATTTCCCTGTGGTGCAGGGCTGCGTGATGGTGGCCGCCGTGCTGTATGTGCTGGTCAACCTGCTGGTGGATGTGCTGTACGCCGTTGCTGACCCGCGCATCCGCTATGGCTAGGGCTGCCCGATGACAAAGGCCGTGTCCCAACCGATACCACTTGGCATGGCTCCGGCAGCGCGGCGGCGGCTCGACGGGCTGCTGCGCACCTTGCGCCGCCACCCCTCGCTGGCGGTGGGCGCAGCCATCCTGACCGCCATCATCTTCGTTACGCTCTTCCCGCAGCTCTTTACCAACTTCAACCCGGTGCTGATGAGCATCCGCGATCGCTTGCAGCCGCCCGGCCCGCTCCACCCGTTCGGCACCGACCAGTACGGGCGCGACGTACTGGCCCGCGTGCTGTACGGT
The DNA here is from genome assembly GCA_043752655.1 of Chloroflexota bacterium. GTDB lineage: Bacteria > Chloroflexota > Chloroflexia > Chloroflexales > Chloroflexaceae > OHK40. The sequence goes on along the minus strand of JAYUYB010000834.1, from coordinate 1,526 downwards.
GGCCGCTACTCGCTGGTGATGGGCGCCGTGCCGATCATGCTCGCCGCCGGCGCGGGGATTGTGCTCGGCCTGATCGCTGGCTACTACGGCGGCTGGGCCGACGCGCTGATCATGCGCGTGATGGATGTCTGGGTGGCCTTCCCGATCATCCTGCTGGCGCTCGCCATCGTCACCGTGCTCGGGCCTGGCCTGGTCAACATCATGGTTGCGATCGGCATCGCCTGGGTGCCTTACTACACGCGCATGGTGCGCGGCGTAGTGTTGGGGATGCGCAACCACAGCTTTGTGGAGGCGGCGCGCGTGATCGGCATGGGCGACAGCCGCATCCTCACGCGCCACATCCTGCCCAACACGCTCGCGCCCCTGATCGTCATGTCGTCGATGGGCGTCGCCGGCGCGATCCTCACCGGCGCGTCGCTCAGCTTTATCGGCCTGGGGCCACAGGCGCCCACCCCCGAGTGGGGCGTGATCCTGGCCGACGGTCGGCAGTTCATTCGCCTGGCCTGGTGGATTGGCTTCTTCCCCGGCGCTGCCATCGCCCTGACCGTGCTGGGCGCCAACCTGCTTGGCGACGGTCTGCGCGATTGGCTCGACCCGCGGATGAATGTGTAGCGCCAGGCCCACCTATATAGCGAGAAGAGTATGAAGATTGCGCGAGTCTCTACCCTGGTGGTGAATGCCCGGATGCGTAACTGGATCTTTGTAAAGGTCGAGACCGACCAGGCCGGGCTCTACGGCTGGGGCGAGGCGACGCTTGAGTGGAAGACCAAGGGCGTCGTCGGCGCGGTGGAAGATGTGAGCCGCCTGCTGATCGGTGAGGACCCGCGCCGGATCGAGCACCTTTACCAGCTGATGTACCGCCAGTATTTCTGGAAGGCCGGCATCGAGGGCATGACCGCCATCAGCGGGATCGAGCAGGCGCTCTGGGACATCAAGGGCAAGTGGCTTGGCGTGCCGGTGTACGAGCTGCTCGGCGGGCGCGTGCGCGACCGCGTGCGGGTCTACGACCACCTTGGCGGCGGCGAGATGGAGAGCATGTACGAGAGCACCGACCCTGGCGAGTTTGCTGAACGGGCGCTGATGGTGCAGGCGGCCGGCTACACCGCGATGAAGTTTATGGCCGTGCCGCGCACCGAGTCCATCGAGGGGCCACGCCCCGTGCGCCACGCCGAGCGCATGGTACGCGCCGTGCGCGAGGCCGTGGGCGACGAGATGGACCTGATGGTAGATCTGCACGCGCGCTGCGCCTCGCCCGCCATGGCGCTGCAGTACTGCCGCGCCTTCGAGCCCTACGGCCTGCTCTTCTTCGAGGAGCCCTGCCCCACGGAGGATATCGAGGCCACGGCCCAGGTGACGCGGGCCGCCAACATCCCGATCGCCACCGGCGAGCGGCTGGTGGGCCGCCACCAGTTCCGCGAGATCTTCGAGCGGCGGGCCTGCCACATCATCCAGCCCGATCTCTCGCACTGCGGTGGGCTCTGGGAGGCCCGCAAGATCGCCGCCGCCGCCGAGGCCTGCTCGATCGC
>JAYUYB010000833.1:0-2602 GCA_043752655.1 Chloroflexota bacterium | reverse complement strand
GCTCGTGGGCGTTGGAGGCTACACTGATCACCCGCGCCGGCGCGCTGGCCTTCAGCGTATCGAGCAGCAGGTCGGTGAGCAGGAAGTACGCCAGGTGGTTGAGCGCCCAGGTCATCTCGATCCCGTCAACGCTCTGCTCGCGGCGGAGCAGCACGGCCCCGGCGTTGTTGATCAGCACGTGCAGCTGCGGGTGCTCGGCCCTAACCTGGGCCGCGAGCTGGCGGACGGCATGTTGCGCAGAGAGATCGGCCAGCATGTATGCTACCTTGGGGTTGCCGGTGGCGCTGGTGATCTGCTCCACGGTGGCGGCACTCTTCGCCTGGCTCCGGCCAACGATAATCACCGTCGCGCCGCGCTCGGCCAGCACGCGGGCGGTCACCAGGCCGATCCCGGAGGTTGCTCCGGTGATAAGGCAGACCTTGCCGTCCATAGGGAGGGTAGTGCGCATGAGATGCTCCTCGACCGTGGGCCACGCTGGGCGCCACGGGGCAGTAGGTTACGGGCCACGGGCGCAGCGCGTGGCTGGCATGCTGTCGGGTACAGCACACCCGGCGCGGTTGCGCCCGTGCGGTTAGGGCTGGCGCTCGTCGTGGGCGGCGATCAGCCGTAGCAGCATGGCGCGCAGTTGCGTACGCTCAGCATCGCTGAGCGCGGCGAAGAAGCTGTCGTCGGCGGCGAAGACGGCGGCGTGGGCAACGGCCAAGCGCTCGGCGCCCAACGTGGTCAGGGTCACATCGTGGACGCGCCGGTCAGCCGGGTTGCGCCGACGCTCGACGAGCTGCCAGGCCTCAAGCTCGTCGATGATCGCCACCATGGTGGTGCGGTCGGTCTGGAGGCGAGCCGAGAGCGTAACTTGGGAGAGCGGCCCGTCGGCGATCATGGTCAGCACAGCGTTGTGCGGGGGGCGGAGCGCAGCGGCGGTAAGTGCCTCGGCGACGTTGTCTTGTGCGCGTAGGGTCGCCTGGCGCAGTAGGTAGCTCAGCCAGACGGTGAGCGGCGCTGGCAGTTCGGGGCCAGGCAAAGGTGTGTCTGAAGAATCCATTATCATAGTAATGGCCACATATTATCAGTATATCTGATAATTGTCAATACTGACGAAAGAGACTGCGCGGGCGCGCCGTCGTCCCGATCTGCCCATTCAGGACTTTCCGCTTCTCCGCACACAGAACGCCAGGGCATGCCCTGGCGTTTTGTTGTTTTTTGATGTGCCTTCTCTCAGCATCATCACGAGCTTAGCAGCCCCGGCAAATCTAGGTAGTTATATGGCGGTCTGCGGCGCACCGCCAGCACACTGAATCAGCTCCACCTCCTGGTCAATCACGTAGATAATCCGCCATTGCTCCATCCGCAAGCGACGCGCCTCAACGCCCTCGACCCGTACATCGTCAGGAATATCAAGCGCCCGGCTCTGTGCCGGGCGCGGGTCGGAGGGAAGCTCACGGATAACGCGCCGCACCCGTTGGCGGACACATTGCCAGGCAGATCGGCAATCTCGTCGATGACGGCCGGCTTAACCCACAGGCGCATCACTGGACTCCTCACGGGCATTGAGCGCAGCTTCGGCCTGCTCCCAGGAGATAAGCCCGAGATCCTCAGGGGTTTGTGCCGTACGACGACGGGCGAGATAGGCACGGAGCAACCCCTGGTCCTCCGCCTCCTCCAGAAGCTCTACGACGCGTTGCCAGGCAGCAATATCAACTAGCGCTGCGGTTGGCCGGCCATCAGGCCCAACCACAAACCTCACGTCTTTAAGACTCTCGGTAATCGTCATCGGCGCCACCTCCTCACGTTGATTGGCTCCATTATAGCCTTTCACGGGCCGCCGCGCCACGATGCTACAATGTGCCGCCCCGCTTCCGCCGTTGCAATGCCGGAGCACGCCCATGACTCCCCCAAGCCCCGTCGCCGCCAGCGACGCCCGCACGCTCGCCCGTGAGCTGTACGCCCTCCGCGCCACCGCACGCCCGCTCCCCGGCGAGTACGACGCGAACTTTCACCTCGTTGGCCATGATGGCGCCGAGTATATTTTGAAGCTGATGCACCCCGACGCCGAGCGCTCCGTCGTGGAGCTTCAGGTTGCGCTGCTTGGCCACCTCGCCCAGCACGACCCATCTCTGGCCGTCCCGCGTGTCTGTCCAACCGCCACCGGCGCGCAGATCACCACAGCGCAGATCAGCGGCGACACCCGCCTGGTCTGGCTGCTCAGCTACCTGCCAGGGCGCGTGCTCGCCGACGCCCGCCCCCAGAGCGACGCGCTCCTGTCCGGCCTCGGCGGCTACCTTGGGCGCCTCGACGCAGCGCTCGCAGGCTTCACGCACCCGGCGGCGCAGCGCACGCTCAAGTGGGATCTCGCCCGCCCCAGCTGGATCGGCGCGCATCTCGACGCCATCGAGGACCCTTCGCGCCGCGCCCTGGTCGAGCGCACCCTATGCCGCTACCAGGCCGAGGTCGCCCCGCTGCTGCCGTCGCTGCGCAGAAGCGTGATCCACAACGACGCCAACGACCATAATGTGATCGTCTCCGCCCAGCATGTCTGGCCGCAGCAGGTGCTGGGTCTGATCGACTTCGGCGACGCGCTGCTGACCAACACGGTGTGCGAGCT
>JAYUYB010000832.1:0-6558 GCA_043752655.1 Chloroflexota bacterium | reverse complement strand
TGGCGGAGGCAATCGAGGCGCGCGACTCTCACACCTATGGCCACTCGCGCCAGGTGACGCGCTACGCCGTGCGGCTGGCGCAGGAGCTTGGCCTGTCGGCGGAGCAGATCGAGCTGATCGACTATGCGGGCCTGCTGCACGATGTGGGCAAGATCGGCATCCGCGACTATATTCTGCTCAAGCCCGACAAGCTCGACGACGACGAGTTCGAGGTGATGAAGGGCCACCCGCGCATCGGGGTGAAGATCATCGAGCGGGTCTGGGGGTTGCGGCCCACGCTCCCGATCATCGAGGCGCACCACGAGCGCTACGACGGCAAGGGCTACCCCAACGGCCTGAAGGGCGAGGCGATTCCCTTGGAGGCGCGCATTCTTGCCATCGCCGACGCCTTTGAGGCCATGACGGCCGACCGCGCCTACCGCCGAGCGATGCCGATCGAGCAGGCGCTCGAGATTCTGCTGCGGGGTCGCGGCCACGCGTGGGAGCCGACGCTGGTAGACCTGTTCGTGGCTCTGCTGCGGCGCGATGGGGCAGCGCTGCTGATCGCGGACCGCACGCCACAGCATAGGGTGCCGCTGCTGCGCCCGCGTGAGGTGGCGGTTGCGGTGGGGGATGAGCGGGACTGAGGGGACGTTTGGGGCGCGAAAGGCGCGAAGGGGCGGGGGTTTGGAGCGCGAAAGGCGCGAACGCTGCGCCCGCGAAGCGCGCGAAAGGCGCGAAAGGCACGAAACCGCGAAGCCCCCTCGGGCTTCGCGGTTTCGTGTTCGTGGTGGTTCGCGCCCTTTCGCGTCGTTCGCGCTCCAGGTGTCTTTCGTGGTCCAGACGCTTCTCTACGCACCATTCGCGCTGATGATGGTGGTGGGGTCGTCCTCGATCTCCTCGGGCTCCTCGACGGAGAGGGCGGCCACGCCATCGCGGGCGCCGAGGTTCACCACGATCACGCCCTGGGTGATGCGCCCCAGCTGGGCGACATCGTCGGCGGGGGTGCGCATCATCATGCCGCCCGTGGAGATAAAGGTGAGCACTGAGCGCTCGTTGACGATGGCGGCGCCCGCGATCTGATCGCCGGGGCGCAGCTTCATGGTGATCACGCCGCCAGTGGCGCGGCCCTTGGTGGGGTAATCTTCCAGCTTGGTGCGCTTGCCAATGCCCTTGGTCGTAACCACGAATAGGTCGTGGTCGGCCAGCACGAGCTGCATGCTGATCACGCGGTCGTCGTCGTCGAGGTTGATGCCATTCACACCGGTGGCGGGGCGACCCATGGGGCGCACCTCGCTCTGCTTGAAGCGGGCCGTCTGGCCGCGCACGGTGGTCATCACGACATCTTCCTTGCCGGTGCTCACCTGCACCCAGCCGAGCTTATCGCCATCTTCGAGGCCGATCGCGATCAGGCCGTTGGAGCGCACCTGGCTGTACTCGCGCAGCTGTGTGCGCTTGATCTTGCCCTTGTGGGTGGCCATCACGAGGAACTCGCCGTCGAAGTTTTGCACGGCGAGCATGCTCGTCACTTGCTCGCCAGGCTCCAGCGAGATCAGGTTCACGAGCGGCAGGCCCTTGGCCGTGCGCGAGCTGTCGGGCACCTCGTGGGCCTTGAGCTGGTAGACCTTGCCTTTGTCCGTGAAGAAGAGCAGGTTGTCCAGGGAGCCGCAGGTGAGCAGGTGGCGCACAATATCCTGCTCGCGGGTGACCATGCCCTTGATGCCGCGGCCGCCCCGGCGCTGGGTGCGGTAGGTGTCGGCGTTCTGGCGCTTGATGTAGCCGCGGTCGGTGAAGCTGATCAGGACGCGAATGTCGGGGATGAGATCCTCGTCGCTGACCTCGCCGGAGACGTCGGGCACGATGCGGGTGCGCCGCTCGTCGCCGAACTTCTCGCGCAGATGGGTCAGGTCGGCCTGGATCAGATCGAGCACCCTTCGGGGGGTGGCGAGGATACCCTCCAGCTCGGCGATCAGCTTGACCAGCTCTTTGTACTCGTCCTCGATCTTTTTGCGCTCGAGGGCGGCGAGGCGGCGCAGCTGCATGTCGAGGATCGCCTGCGACTGCCGCTCGCTCAGGCTGAAGTTGCGGATCAGGTTATTCTTGGCGCTGTCGGCGGTGCGCGACTCGCGGATGGTCCGGATCACCTCGTCGAGGTTATCGAGGGCGACCTTCAGTCCCTCCAGGATGTGGGCGCGGTCGCGAGCCTTGGCAAGGTCGAACTCGGTGCGCCGGCGGATCACCACCTGGCGGTGGCCGATATATTCCTGAAGCATACGCTTAAGCGTGAGCACCTTGGGCTGGCGCCCCTCCTCGACCAGGGCCAGCATATTGATGCCGAACGTGGTCTGCATCTGGGTATGCTTGTAGAGCGCGTTGAGCACCTTTTTGGGCTGGGCGTCCTGCTTGAGGATGATCACGAGGCGCATGCCGGTGCGATCCGACTCGTCGCGCACGTCGCGCACGCCCTCGATCTTACGCTCTTTGGCAAGCTCGGCCATACGCTCCTGGAGGCGGGCCTTGTTCACCTGGTAGGGCAGTTCGGTGACGACGATGTTGTACGCACCGCGCGAGCCCTCCTCGATATGGGCCTTGGCGCGCAGGGTGATCTGGCCGCGGCCGGTGGAGTAGGCGGCGAGAATGCCCTCGGTGCCGAGGATGCTGGCGGCGGTGGGGAAGTCCGGGCCAGGGATGAGCTTGATCAGATCCTCGACCGTGGCCTCGGGGTTCTCGATCAGGTAGCTGATCGCGTTGCAGAGCTCGCTCAGGTTATGGGGCGGGATGTTGGTGGCCATGCCCACGGCGATGCCGGCGGCGCCGTTGAGCAGCAGGTTCGGCAGCAGGGCCGGGAGCACGGTGGGCTCTTTGTAGGAGCCATCGAAGTTATCGCGGAAGTCGACGGTGTTCTTATCGATGTCGAGCAGCAGCTCTTCGGCGATCGTCGAGAGCCGGGCCTCGGTGTAGCGCATAGCTGCGGGCGGGTCGCCGTCGACGCTGCCGAAGTTGCCCTGACCGTCGATCAGCATGTAGCGCAAGTTCCATGGCTGCGCAAGGCGGGCGAGCGCGTCGTAGACCGACGAGTCGCCGTGGGGGTGCATCTTGCCGAGCACGTCGCCGACGATACGGGCGCTCTTTTTGTAGGAGCTATTTGCGCGGAAGCCCATGTCCCACATGCCGTAGAGGATGCGCCGCTGCACTGGCTTGAGGCCGTCACGCGCGTCGGGGAGGGCACGCGAGACGATCACGCTCATGGCGTAGCTCAGGTAGGCCGAGCGCATCTCGCTGGTGATGCTGACAGGGCGAACAATGCCGATTTCCATAGTACTCCACCGCGTTGTAATGCTCTAAATGCCAGCTTGTATTATACCAGAATCAGGCCGGTTTGTCCAATAAAATAGAAACGTTTGTGTTATTCTACAGGCCGCGCACAGCGACGGGGCCGAAGTCGAGGAAATCGGCGGCGGTGAGCTGGTAGCTGACGCCATCGACGGTGGCGTTCATGGCGTTGGCGTGATCCTGCCTGCGATGGAGGTGGCCGTAGATGCAGGCGGTGGCGCCTCCGGCGGCGATGCGGCGGACGAACTCGGTGGGCTGCTGGCCGAGGAAGGGCGGGTAGTGGATCATCACGATGATCGGCTTGGTGCCGGCGGCGAGCTGGCGCGCGTGGGCGAGGGCTTTGTCGAGCATTGTCAGCTCACGCTGGTAGATCGGGGCGTCGGTGGAGGGGGCGTAGCCAGGAGTCTCGGGGGTAACCCAGCCGCGCGTGCCGCAGACTACGGCCGCACCGATGTCGCAGGCGTCGGCGCCGAGCAGGGTGAGGGAGGGGGGGAGGTGGGGACGAATAGGGTTGACGCGGCGGTCGCACCAGTAGTCGTGGTTGCCGCGAATGAGCACCTTGCGGCCGGGGAGTGCGTCGATCCAGCGCAGATCGACGAGGGCGTCGCGCAGCTTCATGGCCCAGGAGATGTCGCCGGCGATGAGCACGTGGTCGTCGGGGGCGACACGGGCATGCCAGGCGGCGGCGATGCGGGCCGGGTGATCGCGCCAGTGGGGGCCGAAGATGTCCATCGGCTTGGGCTGGGCGTGCGAGAGATGGAGGTCGGAGATCGTCCAGATCATAGGGGGCGCTCTTGCTTCTGCTAGAGTTTATTGTAGCACGTTGTCCACAGATGACACAGATTTTCGGCCTATTCTGGCCGCAACGATAAGCGCGTGCTGGGCTTGAGCGAAGGCGCGCATCTGCTGTATACTAAGCGAAGAATGATCACAGGCAGCGTTGCTGATCGTGCTGATGGCGGCGCGCTCAGTTTTTTTGTACCCGCGGAGAGCAGGCGAGCTATGCAGATTCGAGTTGGCTTCGAGCTTACGCTGGAGTCGAGTGCGCCGACGCCGAACGCGGCCGTTGTGCAGGCGCGCCAGCAGAGCAGCGTTCATCGCCTGTGCAGTGAGCAGTGGACGATCACGCCTGAGCTTCCGCTCCACAGCTATGTTGATAGCTTCGGCAACAGCGTATGGCGCTGGACAGCGCCTCTGGGCACGATGAAGCTGCGCTACGACGCCATCGCACAGATCACGCCCACGCCCGACCCGGTGCTGGCCGATCTGCCTGGCACGCCGGTGGATCAGCTGCCCGACGAGGCGCTGATCTACACCCTGCCGAGCCGCTACTGCCCCTCGGATCTGGTGATCGGCGAGGCCTGGCAGCTGTTTGGCGACGCGCCGGACGGCTGGGCGCGCGTGCAGGCCATCTGCGACTGGGCCCACAGCAATATCGTCTACGGCTACGGCAACAGCCACGCGAGCACCTCTGGCTACGAGGCCTACCGCGACCGCAGGGGCGTCTGCCGCGACTTCGCCCATATCGGCGTGATGTTCTGCCGTGCGCTGAACATTCCAGCGCGCTATGTCTACGGCTACCTGCCGGACATCGGCGTGCCGTTCGATCCTACGCCAATGGACTTTCACGCCTGGTTCGAGGCCTACCTGGACGGCGCGTGGCGCACCTTCGACGCGCGCCACAACCGGCCGCGCATCGGGCGCGTGGTGATCGCCCACGGCCGCGACGCCGTGGACACGGCCATCCTCACCAGCTACGGCGATAGCCGCCTGACGGGTTTTACCGTGTGGGCTGCGGAAACTGTGGCGGAGGGGCAGGCTACTACGACGCTTGAGGCACGCTAGGCAAAGCGGGCGCCCACAAGGGGCGCCACTAGGCAAAGCGGGCGCCCCTTGTGGGCGCACCAACGGCGCCACGAGGCAAAGCGGGGAGCGATGCACGAAGAGGAAGCACAGATGACGCTACTCGACCACGCGGGCGTGGAGTGGGGCCGGGTGCGGCAGACGCGCTACTGGATGTACCAGCGCTTCCAGTACAGCTACCCTGGCAGCATCCGCGAGCTGCATCAGCGGCTGCTGGTGATCCCGAGCGACCGTTACGGCGACCAGCGGGTCTGCGACTTTACGCTGCGTGTCTCGGAGCCCACTGCCAGCACGCGCATGCAGCAGGACAGCTTCGGCAACCGGGTCTTTTTTGTATACGCGCCCGAGGCCGCCGCAGAGGTTGTGTTCGAGCTGCGGCTGGTGGTGGAGCGCGACCTGGACCTGCCAGCCTCGCCACGGCTGATGCGCGAGGAGCTGGCGCCGTACTGGGCACACACGCCGCTTACCGCCGCAGACGGCACGCTCGCCGCGACAGCCAGGCGGCTTGCGGCGCAGCACGCGGAGCCTGAGCAGCTGTGCGAGGCGATTAGCGCGTGGGTGTCACGCGCGATGCGCTACGGCGCGGGCGCCACCAGCGTGAGCAGCACTGCGGCGGAGGCGCTAGCCGTGGGGCAGGGGCTCTGCCAGGATTACGCCCACATTATGCTGGCGCTCTGCCGCGCCGCCGGCATCCCTGCGCGCTACAGCTCCGGCCACATGCTGGGCGAGGGCGGCTCGCACGCCTGGGTGGAGGTGCTGCTGCCTGACGCGCAGGGCGGCTACAGGGCAGTGGCCTTCGACCCCACCAACGACCGTCGGACGACGCCTGCGTACATCACCGTGGCGCTCGGGCGCGACTACAGCGACGTAGCGCCGACCTCGGGCAACTACATCGCCCCGTACACAGGCCAGCTGACCACCAGCAAGCGCGCGGGGCTCACGCACTTGCAGTACCGGCAGGGCTGATGCAACGGCTATGAGCCGAGCATTTGTCCACAGATGACACCGATTTCCGCCCGATTATGCCTACTCGTAGCGCAGCGCCTCGATCGGCTGGAGCTTGGCGGCGCGCCGGGCCGGGTAGAGGCCGAAGCCGACGCCGATCAGCGAGGCGAAGAGCAGGGCGATGCCCACAGCTGGCCACGAGATGACGGTGCCAATGCCGGCGGCGAAGCCAACGAGCAGCACGATGGCGATGGCGCCGACCACGCCGATCAGGCTGCCGACAATGCTGAGCGCCAGGGCCTCGAGCACGAACTGCCCGAGCACGTCGCCGTCGGAGGCGCCGAGGGCCTTGCGCACGCCGATCTCGCGGGTGCGCTCGGTGACGGCCACCAGCATGATGTTCATGATCCCGATCCCGCCGACGACCAGGCTGATGCC
>JAYUYB010000831.1:0-6568 GCA_043752655.1 Chloroflexota bacterium | reverse complement strand
ACAGGTCGAGCTCAGCCATACGCGCGCTCCTTCCGAGCAGGTTGTCTACAGATGCCACAGATTTCAGGACTACATTATAATGGTCAGGAAATCTGTGGTATCTGTGGATAAGTGCCCGGCCTGCCGTCTGAAAGGATTCCCCCGATGAGCTACACACCGACGCCGGCTGACAAGTTTACCTTTGGCCTCTGGACCGTTGGCAATCTGGGGCGCGACCCCTTCGGCGAGCCTGTGCGCAAGCCGCGCTCGCCAGTAGAGCTCGTCCACCTGCTCGCCGAGGTGGGCGCCTACGGCGTGAACTTCCACGACAACGATCTTGTGCCGATCGACGCAACCTCCGCCGAGCGCGACCAGATCGTGCGCGACTTCAAGGCCGCCCTCAGCGCCACCGGCGTGGTGGTGCCGATGGCGACCACCAACCTGTTCAGCGACCCCGCCTTCAAGGATGGCGCCTTTACCAGCAACGACCCCACTGTGCGCGCCTACGCGCTCCAGAAGACGATGCGGTCCATCGACCTGGGCGTGGAGTGCGGCGCCTCTACCTATGTGTTCTGGGGCGGCCGCGAGGGTGTGGAGACCGACGCCGCCAAAGATCCGCTGGAGGCGGGCAAGCGCTTCCGCGAGGCGCTGAACTTCCTCTGCCTGTACGCCCAGGGCCAGGGCTACAACCTGAAGTTCGCGCTGGAGCCTAAGCCCAACGAGCCGCGCGGCGACATCTACCTCGCCACCGTGGGCCACGCCTTGGCCTTTATCACCACGCTCGACCAGCCCGATATGGTGGGCGTCAACCCCGAGGTTGCCCACGAGCAGATGGCTGGACTGAACTTTTTGCACGGCGTGGCGCAGGCCTGGGAGATGGGCAAGCTGTTCCATATCGACCTGAACGACCAGGCGCCGGGCCGCTATGATCAGGACTTCCGCTTTGGCGCGGTGAATATTAAGAGCGCCTTCTTCCTGGTGAAGTTTCTGGAGGATGTGGGCTACAGCGGCTCGCGCCACTTCGACGCCCACGCCTACCGCACCGAGGATTACGAGGGTGTGAAGGCGTTCGCCCGCGGCTGTATGCAAACCTACCTGATCCTCAAGGAGAAGGCCCAGCAGTGGAATGCCGATAGCGCGATCCAGGCGCTGGTGGCCGATGTGCGCGGCGGCGACCAGGCCCAGATCGCCTACAGCCCGCAGGCCGCCGAGACGCTGAAGGCGCGCGAATTCGACCGCATCGCGCTCGGCGCACGCGGCCTCGCCTACGAGCAGCTCGACCAGCTGACGGTGGAGCTGCTGCTGGGGGCGCGATGAGCTACCTGCTTGGGCTCGACATCGGCACCAGCGGCGCCAAGGCGCTTGTGGCCGACAGCGCCGGGCGCGTGCTGGCCGCCGCCACCAGCGAGTATTCCCTGAGCCAGCCGCGCCCGCTCTGGAGCGAGCAGGACCCGGCGGACTGGTGGCGGGGCGCGAAGACGGCCCTGCGCACGGCCCTGGCCCAGAGCGGCGTGCGGGGCGAGGCGATCGTCGGCCTTGGCCTTACTGGCCAGATGCATGGCGCCACCTTTCTCGACGCCGCCGATCAGGTGCTGCGCCCGGCCATGCTCTGGAACGACCAGCGCACCGCCGCCGAGTGTGTCGAGATCACCGAGCGGGTTGGCGCGGCACGCCTGATTGAGATCACTGGCAACCCTGCCCTCACCGGCTTCCAGGCGCCCAAGCTGCTCTGGCTGCGCAACAACGAGCCCGAGCAGTACGCCCGCCTCGCCCACCTGCTGCTGCCCAAGGACTACATCCGCCTGCTGCTGACCGGCGAGCACGCCACCGACGCCTCCGACGCGGCAGGCACGCTCTTCCTCGATCTACGCGCCCGCGACTACAGCGCCGAGCTGCTGGCCGCCCTGGATGTCCCACGCACGTGGCTGCCCCGCGTCTACGAGGGGCCAGAGGTGACGGGCCGCCTGCGCCCCAATGTGGCCGCCGAGCTGGGGCTGCCCGCCGGGCTGCCGGTGGTGGCGGGCGGCGGCGACAACGCGGCGGCCGCCGTGGGCACCGGCGTTACGTGGGCCGGCGTGGTGAGCAGCAGCATCGGCACCTCGGGCGTGCTCTTCGCCCACAGCGACGCGCCCGCGCTCGACCCACAGGGCCGCCTGCACGGCTTCTGCCACGCAGTGCCCGGCGCCTACCACCTGATGGCAGTCACTCTCAGTGCGGGCGGCGCCTTCCAGTGGCTGCGCAACATGCTGCGCTTTATCGCCCCCGACCTGAACTACGAGCAGCTTGTGGGCCTCGCCGCAAGCGTGCCGCCGGGCGCAGAGGGGCTGCTCTTTGCGCCGTACCTCACAGGCGAGCGCACGCCGCACCTCGACCCGCTGGCGCGCGGGGCGTGGGTTGGCCTCACTAGCCGCCACGGGCTTGGCCACCTTACGCGGGCGCTGCTGGAGGGTGTGGTTTTTGCTCTGCGCGATGGGCTAGAGCTGATGCGCGGCCTGGGCGTGCCGGTTGACGAGATCCGCGCCACAGGCGGCGGCGGCAAGCACGCGCTCTGGGTCCAGCTCCAGGCCGAGATTTACGGCACGGCGGTGCAGACGCTGGCCGCCGAGGAAGGGCCGGCCTACGGCGCCGCCCTGCTCGCCGGGGTGGGCGCCGGCGTCTACGCCAACGTGGCCGAGGCCGTCGCACAGACTGTGCGCGTCACAGGGGCCACCGAGCCCGACCCCGAGCATGTGCGGCGCTACAACGAGCTTTACGCGGTGTACACTGGGCTCTACCCTGCGCTGCGGGCAAGCTCACACACGTTGACAGGGCTGGCAGGGGAGGGGTAGCGACCGGCCTTGGCTCTCGCGCCCGGCCCTTCTCCCGCTCAGCATAGCTTTACCCAAAACGTCTGTACGGGTACGCGGTGTGTCCAGGCCGTCTGGACCACGAACGGCGCGAACGCCAAACCGCACGGGCGTGGCCGGGTTCGCGGTGGTTCGCACCCGTTCGTGCCGTTCGTGGTCCAAAGGGCTCGGGCGTCTCCGTCAGATTCCTCGCTGGGCTCGGAATGACACCCTTCGTTGTAACTAGGCGCCGTGCCTCAGAGCGCGCTCGTGCACGGCGCCGCCGAGCCAGAAGCCGTGCACAAGGTCGCCGCCAAGGATGGCGGGGGTGGCTGGGTCGGGCTCGATCAGGCTGCGCAGACGGCCGACCACGGTCATCAGCAGCGGATCGTCGTCGCGGTGGCCGTGGCCCCAAATCTGCACCGTGAGAAACGTGGCGGGGTAGCTGTTGCCGGGCCGAGCCGCAAGCAGCGTGAGCAGGGCGAGCTCCTCGGACGACAGCTCGAGCAGCTGGCCGTCGCAGCTGGCCTGGCGGCCGTGTGGGTCGAGGCTCAGGGGGCCGAAGCTTAGCGCAAGCCCCTGGCTGCGCTGGCGGCGGCGTAGCTGGGAGCGGACACGCGCAAGCAGCTCGGAGGTGCGAAAGGGCCGCTGCACATAGTCGTCGGCGCCATGTTCCAGCACCGCCACCAGCAGCCGCTCGTTGCGGGCCGGGCCGATCACGATCAGGGGGCAGAGGCAGGCGGCGCGCACCACCGCGAGGTCGGGGAGGTCGTCGTCGGAGGGAATGTCGAGCAGCACCAGATCGAGCGAGCGGTTCAGCGTCTCCAGAATGGCTGTGCGCCCGATACAGCTGTCGGCCAGATAGCCCTCGCCCTGGAGAACGGGGATCAGAAACTCCTCAACGCTCGCACCAAGCCCGGCAAGCAAGATGCTGTAGGGGATCGCCATCGGTGTGCCTCCACGGCACTGCTCGTTCACAGGTGGGGTCAGGGCAGCACAAGCCTTCTTGCGATCATACCACACCTTCAGATTGCCTTTTGTGAAGAAGTTTTTAGCTTGCGCCTACGGCGTCGGTGCCGGGGGTGGCACGCTCGTAACCGGAGCCACGCAGGCGGCGGGCACGGCGGGGATCACCACGATCTCGGCCTCGTCCACAACGCTTAGCAGCTGACGCAAGGCCGCCTCGGCCTGAAGCGTCGCCTTGCTCAGCACGCCGTCCTCGCAGGCCGCCTTAAGGATCTCCGCCTCGGCCACCTGGCGCGCCTGCGTCTCCAGATCTTTGTTGTCGGGGGCGAAGACGCCGCGCTCGCGGCTGTAGACGCGCGTCTTCTGGCTGTCTAGGCTGGCGCTGAAGATCTGGGCGGGCGGCAGGCGCAGCGTGATCGTGCTGCCATCGGGCGCAACGCTCACGGCGTCGCTGGGCAGGGCGCCAAGATCGACTCCGGCCACAACGGTGCCGTGGGCGATCAGCAGCAGCTCGTCGCCCGCCAGGAAGTCGCCGATGATCGGGATGTTGCTGCTCTGGCTCACATCGATCACGGTCTGGACGGTGTACGAGGCGGTTTCCAGGCGGCTGAGCTGCTGGATGCGCTGCACCACGGCGGCGCCCGTAATGATCTCGGGCGTGGGCGTGGCGAAGATCTGCGCGATCGGCGGCGGCGTGAGCAGCCGCCCAAAGCCGCCAAGCGTCTGGTTGACGAGCAGCACACCGAGCAGCAGGGCGATCAGGCCGCCAAGCACCAGGTAGAGCGTGGCCTGGGCGCAGCCACCGCCGGGCGCCGGGCGGTAACTGCGCGGCGCCGGGCTGTAGCCCCCGCCGAGTCCGCGCGGCGCATCGTCGTCGTCGTCGTACCTGTCGGGGACGCTCACCTCTTCGTCGACCTCCTCGCCGCGCGCCTTGCGCAGCCGCTGCTGCATCAGGTTCTCGCGGCGGGGGCGCCCATCGTCGTCGTAGTCGCTCATGGCTTGGCCCCAACGTGGATGGCGGCGGCCCCCAGGCCCACCAGCCGATAGCTGACGTGCTGCCAGCCCGCCGTGCGCATGATCTCGGCCAGGCGCTCGGGCGCGGGGAAGGCGCGCGCCGACTGCGGGAGGTAGGTGTAGGCGCTCCGGTCGCCGCCGAGCAGCTGCCCGATCCAGGGCACCACGCCCTCGAAGTAGAGCCGGTGGCCGAGCCGGATCAGCGGGTTGCTTGGGCGCGCCACCTCCAGGCAGGCGACAGACGCGCCGGGCCGGGCCACGCGCTGCATCTCGCGGAAGGCCTGGGCGATGTCGGTGACGTTGCGCATCACGAAGCCGGTGGTGATGGCGTCGAACGAATTGTCGGGGAACGGCAGGTGCAGCGCGTCGCCGCCCACGAAGGTGGCGCGGGCCGTACCTAGCGCCGCAAGCTTGGGCCAGCCAGCCGTCATCATGGGCACGGTAAAATCGATGCCAACCGTGAGGCCGCTGCGCGTCCAGGCGGCCAGCTCGGGCAGGAAGTCGCCGGTGCCGGTGCCAACGTCCAGGGTGCTGCCGCCCACAGGGGGCGCCACCAGCTCCACCACCTGGCGACGCCAGCCCTGGTCGAGGCCAAAGGTCATCACGCGGTTGACCCTGTCGTAGCCGGGGGCGATGCGGGCGAACATGCGCTCGACGTAGCGGGCCTTCTCTTCTGGGGATGGAAGGATGGTCATTGGCTTCTAGCTTGCAAAGTAGCCGCGCAGCTCGCTCGCACCGCGCGCCGCGCCGAGGGCGACCATCAGCTTGATGCGCGCCTTGGGGCCACTGAGATTATTGGCGAAGATCACCCCGATGCGGCGCAGGTCGTGGTAGGCGCCCACGTAGCCGTGCTCGTCGCCCAGGCCGCCGCTGCCGCACCGCGAGACGATCACCACGGCGGTGCGGCGCTGTATGGCGTCGCTGAGGTGCGGCAGCCACCAGGGCGGCACGCGCCCGCCGCCGAAGGCCTCGATCACGATCCCGGCCACGCCGTCCTCGATGCTGTGGCGCAGCTGGCGCACGTCGGCGCCCTGGCTGAGCCGCAGCAGATCGACCAGCTCCTCCAGGCGCGTGCAGCTGATCTGCTGCCGCCCCACGGGCCGACGCGTAATCCGCACCTGCTCGCCCTCCAGCGCCCCAAGCGCCCCGCCGTCCGGCGAGGCGAAGGCGCCCCTGGCCTGGGAGTGAACCATCTGCACCGTGGCGGCGGCGTGGATCTGCTCGTCGGCCACCACGAGCACGCCGAGCTCGTGGGCGGCGGGGGCGGCGGCTACGCGGATGGCGGCCGCCAGGTTGCTCACGCCGTCGTAGGCGGGGCTGGTGGCGGCGCGCATGGCCCCGGTGAGCACCACGGGCTTAGGCGAGGCGAGGGTTAGATCGAGCAGGTAGGCCGTCTCCTCCAGCGTGTCGAGGCCGTGAGTGATCACCACGCCGTCGATCTCGGGGCACTCCAGCGCGGCGGCGACGCGGCGCGAGAGCCCCAGGGCTATGGCGGGCGTGATGTGGCTGCCCGGCACGTTGGCGAACTCCTCGAAGTCCATGTCGATCCCGGCGCGTGGCAGCAGGGCCAGCAGATCATCGCCCACCTTGAGCGACGGCATAGAGCCGCTAACCAGGGGGCCGCGTCGGGTGGCGATGGCGCCGCCAGTGGTGAGGACGAGAATGTTTGTCATAGCAGTGAGACGGTGGACGGTGGACGGTGGACGGTGGGTGGCTATCAGCTATACGCCCTTGCGGGCTACCCAGAAGATGCGTTGGGTGTGGGGGGCTGGCGCGCTGAAAGT
>JAYUYB010000830.1:0-2606 GCA_043752655.1 Chloroflexota bacterium | reverse complement strand
GGAAATCTGTGGCATCTGGGGACAGCATGCCCGGCCCTCGACGTTGCATTAGCCCCGGAAGATGCTGCGATTTTGTGGCTCGCTACGCCGCCGCCACGTGGCGTGAGCGGTCGCGCACCTGCTCGGCCACCGCGATCCACTCCTCGACGCTGCTGGGGCGCTGAAGCAGGTGGCCCAGGTAGCGCTGCACGGCCTGCCAGCTCTTACCGCCGACTACCTCGCTGTAGCGGGCGTAGAAGCGCAGCTCGGCCTCGCTCGCGTCGCGCGGGGGGCCGCTGGTGGCGCCGGGAGCCGCCACCGTGCCTTCGGCGGGTGCCACTGCCTCTTCGCGTACCTCGCTGAGCTGCGCAGGCTCGTGCTTTACGCCGGGCTTCTCGCGCTTCTCGCTGGGCTTCTCCGCCAGCTCTGGGTAGAGCGTGGAGAGCACGGCGGGGTAGCGCTTGTTCAGCTTGAGATGGGCCGGGCGCGGCGGCTTCACGATCGGCGTGATGACGCGCTCGTCGCCTTCGCGCTCCACCAGCAATACCGCGTCGGCCTCGTAGGCGATCATATCGTCGGCGAGCACGCGCAAGCCTTCGTCCTGTAGCCCGCCCTCGCCAGAGCGATATTTGCGCCCCAGGTGCCCGATCACCACCACATGGAAGCCGGCCTGCTTTAGCTCCGTGAGACCGGTGTAGACTGTCTGCATGTTGCGATTTACCGAGGCGTGCTCGTCGAAGTTGATGTTTGTCTTGCGATCTGTCTCGCTGCCCGCCCGCTGCTGCGCGTAGCCGCGCATGGCCTGGAAAATCTTGGAGATTGAGTCGAGCAGCACAGTGTCGCCCGGCTTGCCCTGTTGCTTTACCTCGTCCATAGCCTGCATGAGCGCCTTGAGCGAAATTGTCTGCACCACTTGGATGCGCTTGTGGATACCAGGCTTACCCTGGAGGTTCTGGGCCGCGCCCTCGGTGTCGAGCACCCAGAGCGTGCCACCACGCCGCGCACTCGCCGCCAGGTGCGATTTGCCCGCGCCAGCCTGCCCTGTGAGAATATACAGTGTGCCGGTCTGGAGCTCGTCTAATCGCTGAAACATGTGCCTCGTCCCTTCTGGCCGTGGGCGCCAGGAGCGGCGGCCCAGCAGCCTGCTTACGGATTCTGTGATGGGCACAGTATAGCACGTATGTTCTTTTGTGTAAAGAGGATAGTCCCACCATATTCGTCGTAGACAGATGGCACACAGATGTGCTACACTGCGAGGAGCATACACGTTATCGAGGAGTAATCGCGATGGGCTCACCGTTTCCTGGGATGGACCCGTACCTTGAGGGCGAGCTGTGGCAGGAGTTTCATGGGACGCTTGCTGGCGAGATCCGCGCCCAGCTGCTCCCTAAGCTCGCGCCGAAGTACGTAGCGCTGTTGGCGCGGCGCTACGTAGTGGCGAACCCCGGCATCGGCATCAGCGGCAAGCCCGTTGGGCGCGCCGTCTACCCTGATATAGGCGTGACGCGCATCGGCGAGACTCAGGCGCCTTACGCCGTCGCCCCGCCCGATGACGAGATCGAGGCCGGGATCAGCGAGCAGGTGCCGGTGCTCTCCGTGGAGATCCGCGATCTCGCCGAGCGCCGCCTCGTCACCGTGATCGAGATCCTCTCGCCCGCCAACAAGGCCGAGCCAGGCTACGGCGAGTACCTCCAGAAGCGCGGGGAGCTGCTCAAGACGAGCACGCATTTGCTGGAGCTCGACCTGCTGCGTCGCGGGGCGAGGCTTGAGCTGGCGCGACCCCTGCCGCCCGCGCCGTACTACGCGATCCTCAACCGCTTTACGCGGCGGATCAACCAGATCTGGACGCTGCCGCTGCGCCAGCGCCTCAAAGTGCTGCCGGTGCCCCTGCTGTCCCCCGACCCTGATGTTGCGCTGGATCTGCAGGCCGCCGTGGATGCCTGCTTCGCCCTGGTCGGCTACGAGCGCCTGCTGCCCTACAGCGAGTCGCCCCCCTTACCAGAGCTACCGCCTGATGATCTAGCCTGGGTAGAAGCGCAGCTGCGCGCGGCTTAAAAATCGTCGTCGCTGGGCGGGCCAGGGGCGTCATCAAGGCGCGCAGCGCTCACGGCGGCATCAATAGTCAGCTCGCCGTGCTCCGCGAAGTCGACGATCAGGAGCTCGTGCCCATCCTCAACCCGGCTCGCCCGCACCTGGCCACTGCCGTAGGGCGTGCAGATGATCTGATCACCAGGGCGAAAGCGTGGCTCTGCGCTGCCATTGGCGGCGGAATGTGGTACCCGCCTGGGGCGCGGCGCTTGATGCTCGCGCTGCTCGCGCAGGCGGCGCAGGCGGGCCACCATCGCCCCCGCATCGGCAATTGGCTGCTCGGCGGGTAGCTCCTCGCGGCGCGGCGCGGGCCGTGGCAGTTCGGGCGGTAGCTCCTCGTGGCGTGGCGCGGGCCGTGGCTGCTCGGGCGGTGGTTCCTCGCGGCGCAGCGTGGGGCGTGGCGGTTCAGGGCCGAGCGGGAGCGGGGGCTGTGTGGCCGGTGGCGCGCGTCGCCCCTGGGGCCGTGGCGGCTGTGCTCGCCGCAGCGGCTCCTGGCTGACAGGTGCGCGTGGAGGATCCTGCCGCACCGGTGGCTCCTG
>JAYUYB010000829.1:0-2610 GCA_043752655.1 Chloroflexota bacterium | reverse complement strand
CCTTGCTGCGCGTGCCCTCGGGGTACATCAGCACCGCGTAGCCCTCGCGCAGGGCGCGGCTCAGGTGGCGCAGCGGGTCCTGGCCCCCGCGCCGGTCGCGGGCGATTGGGACGGCGTTGAAGAGCACTCTGGAGAAGTACTGCTGCGGCCCGCCCTGGAAGAAGTAGTCCTGCGCCGCGCCGGCCACGAAGCGCGCGCGAGCCTCCTTCGGCAGCGCCGCGAAGACCACCGCCGTGTCCGCGTGGCTCTGGTGGTTCGCGGCGATCAGGAAGGCGCCCTCGGCGGGCAGATGCTCGCTCCCCTCCACCTTCAGGCGCGCGTAGAGCTGCGTGAAGCGCACAAACAGCCCAGAGATAAAACTGGCCCCGATCTGCTGACTTTTATAGAGGCTCATAAGGGTGCTCCACGTAACGCGAACGCCGTTGGGCGCGCTACAAGCTCTAGGGCCAGGCCCGCTCTGTGCAGCTATTGTACCGCACCTGACACCTGGCGGGACGCCCACAAGGGGCGCCCTTCCGCCACAGGATCAGCGCTACGGCGCTCCCCAGAGCAGCACGCGCCCATCGCGCACGCTCGCCAGCAGCCGTCGCCCTGGCCCAAGCGCGGCGTCGCTCGCCGCGCCCTCCACGCGCCCCAGCAGCGCCCCGCCCTCCAGCCCGTAGAGCGCCACGCCGCCCGGCTCGATCAGCGCCAGCACGGCCTTGTCGGCGGAGAGCGAGAGGCCCGCGCTGTCCGCGCCTGCGGCAAAGCGCGCCAGCTCGGCGCCGTCGGTGCCCCACGCCACCACCGTGTCGTCAAAGCGCAGCCCCACCAGCAGCGCGCCGTCGTCGCTGTAGCGCAGCTCGCGCAGCTCGGCGCCCGCCTGGAAGCTCGCGCCGACGCTGCCGTCGGCCACGCTGTAGATTGTGACGCCGCCCGTCTCGTCGCCCACAGCCAGCAGCTGCGCGTCGGACGTGAAGGCCATCGCCGTAGGCAGCTCAGTCGCCGCAAGCTCAAGCTCGCCGACGCCCTCGCGCCAGAGGATCGGCGTGCCCGCCTCGCTGCGCCATGCCGCCACAGAGCCATCGCCCACAAAGGCCACAGCGTTGGTAGCGCTGTCGGTCGGCACCCCGCTCTCGTCGATCAGCGACGGGATCTCGACGCCCGTGCCGATCAGCGCAGCCGTGGCGATGTCCCAGGTGAGCAGCTTGTTGAAGCCGATGGCGACGCAGCCATAGCGGGCCAGCGCCGTCAGACGCGCGCCGTCGGGGCTAAAGCGCATGGCGCTGAGCGAGTAGACGAAATTGGTAGGGTCGCTCTCCAGCGTGGCGCGCAGCTCGCCCGTCACAATGTCCCACAGCTCCACCCGGCCCAGCAGGCGGCTGTCGGCGTCTTTTGTAATGGTTGAGGCGGCCAGCGTGGCGCCGCTAGGGCTGAAGGCGGCGGCCTCGTAGCCGACCATGATGCGCTCGTTGCTGGCGCCACTCGCCAGATCGACCACGCGCACGCCGAGATCGGGGAGCATGGCCGCCCGGCTCCCGTCGGGGGAAAAGGCCGCGCTGTAGCTGCTGTCGTCCTCGTAGATCACCCGCCCATCGCTTGTGGCGCTCAGGCGCACGCCGGCCGGCGGGCAGTCGCCAAGGCTCAGCTCGAACGAGGCCATGGCGCTGCCGTCACGAGCGAAGCGCGGCTCCTGTGGGGGGAACACTTCCTCGGCGCGGTTCACATTGGGGAGGCGCCGCAGCTCGGCGCCGGCCGCAAGGTCCCAGACGATCAGGTCGGCGCCGTCAACGATCAGCAGCGTGGCGCCGTCGTCGCTGAAGGCGGGCAAAGCCTCGACGCCCGTGGGCACCGTGGCGCCGGGCGCGCCATCGGGCAGCTCGTAGAGCACCACCTGGGTGGCCTGCGCCACTGCAACGCTGGCGCCGTCCGGGCTGAAGGCGGGCGCGGCGCCCTCTAGCTCCAGCGGCGGGCCGCTCCCGTCTGTGGCGTAGATGCGCGTGGTAGAGGCGGCCTCGTAGGCGCGCTCGACCGTGGCAACAAAGCGCCCGTCCGGGCTGAAGCGCGGCTCGCCGCCCGCCAGCTCGGCCACGCGCGTGCCATCCGACGCGCGCCAGAGCCATGCCTTGCTCGGCTCCGCGTAGGCGCGTACGCCCGTGGCCAGCGTGCTGCCATCGGGGCTGAACGTCGGCGCCGCGCCCTCCAGCTCGGCCACGAGCGCGCCATCGGCGGCGCGACGCAGCACGCTGCGCTCTTTGGAGCTATCGCCGGAGATTCCGTGGGCGATCAGGCCACCGTCGGGCGAGACGACCAGCTCGAAGACGCCGCCAACCGGATCGAGCCGCTCTAGCTCCAGCTCTGGCAGGCGCAGCCAGGCGAGGCCGGCCGAGGTGCCGACAACCAGCTGCGCGCCGTCAGCCGTGAAGGCGGCGCCGTAAGGGTAGCCCAGCCCAACCGCCCGCAGCTGCAACAGGCTGCCCGCCGTCTCCGGCCCGATCAGGGCGCTGGGCAGGGGCGGCGTGGGCGTGGCGGCGGCGAGCGTGGGCAGCGGCGGGGCAGCCGTGGCGGTGGCGTTAGACCCGCCAGGTGTGACGGGCGGCTGCGTCTCGGCGGGACTTAGCCCCTCAGCCG
>JAYUYB010000828.1:0-6587 GCA_043752655.1 Chloroflexota bacterium | reverse complement strand
CTCTCGATCAAGTGGGAGGACAACGGCATGACCCGCGAGCAGGGCGCGCCCGAGGCGCTGGCGCTGGTGCGTCGGCTCGACCTGACGCCCTCGACCGTCGCCTTTGACGCCGCCTTCCAGCAGGGGTAGGCCTGGAGCAGCCTGGCCGTGCGCGTCTATGTAGATACGCTTGCTGCCCTATGGCGCCTCGCCGCGCCCAATGATTTCGACCTCGGCGAGGCTCGCCACGCGCATCCCGTAAAACGTGCCGCTCATCCCATCGATTAGCACGCGCACCGCGCGGACACGCACATCCGAAAAGGCTACGTTCGTGCCCGCTGTCGCAAGCGGCCCGACTGCGGCGCGAGCAACCTCCTGGGTCGCCGCAGCATCGGCGTAGAGCACAACCGTGGCGCCCTCCACCTGGAGGCTCGCGTTGGCCTCATCGCCCCGCCGTGGGTTGTACAGCCGCACTGTCCGCACCGTGATCGGCACAGAAAAGGTAAGCTGCGCCCACTGACCGGTTGTCTGCCCGTTGGCGCTGGTCCAGTAGCTGTAGATCGGCCCCTTCATTACGCGTCGATCATTGACACCGTCGTTGTATTTTGGGTCGCGGCTCGATGAGACACTCACGGAGGCGCCCGGCGCCAGGTTCGTCCACGCGGCGTCGCCCGTCGTCGGCAGCGGGATCATCGAGTGCCCGGCGTGGCACCCCACGCAGCGCACCTGCTCGCCGGGCCGGCCGAAGTTCATGCCCGCCACATGGGCCGACCCACCGCCGGGGAGCAGCGGCACCCCGCCTGTCGCGTTGCGCAGCTGCTCGAACAGCGGCAGGTTGGCGGGCGCCTTGTCGTTGCGGACGGCTCCGGCAGCGCTAACCGGCAGCTCGGCCAGCAAGATCGGCCAGTCGAGGTTCGGAAATGAGCCTTGGCTCGTTCGCTGATGGTCGAGGAAAAAGCGCAGGGTGGTGGCCGAGCCCACAGGCGGCGCGCTGACGATATCGGCATCTACGGGCGCATTGGCGTAAATGTTGAGTACGTCGAAGCTGAACGTGCCGTCGCGATCATAGGGCCCCGCAGCGGGCGGCGGCACCAGGCTGGCGCCCAGGGCGACTGTGTTGGGTATGCGTGGCGGCAGCGGCCGGGGGCGCACCGCACGGGCCCGCAGCTCGGCGGTGCCAGGCAGATCGAACAGCAGCTTCAGCTCGCTCCTGTCGGTGCCAACCGTGTAGAGCCCGTAGTCCTGGTTAATATCCTTGGCCCAAGAGATGACGAGCCGACTGTTGGAGAGGGCCTCGGGCTCGGCAGCGTAGGCGCCCTTGAGCACGCCGAAGGAGGTAGGGTTGCTGGGGTTCACGTAGTCTTTGCTGAGTGCAGAGACACCGATGACTGGCACGTACGGTTCAGAGCCGCGCGTGTAACGACGGAGCCCTCCGAAGCCACTTGCCTCACTCATGTTGTACATAGGAAAAAAATTCGCAACCAGCTGGCCATTCGGCAGGAAGGTGCCGCCGTAGGTATGATTGGCCTCCTCCAGGAGCAGTCGGCCCGTCCACATCATCAGGCCCGTTCCATCCGGGTTGATCGTCGCCGCTCTGGCGCGAGACGAACACAATGGCGGGGACGCCGTCTTTGGACAGCTGGGGCAAGTAGAGCGTTGTCCGCCCATCGCCCTGCGCGGTTCCCTGCTGGGGTGGGTTGAGCCCGAGTAGCAACGTAGCGGCCACGACTGCTACCAGTAGCTTCCTCGACAGACCAGAGTATCTCGGCATTCCTAGCTCCTTGCCACGCAGGCTGTCGCCGCTGTTCGCACAGATGGCCGGAGTGTAGCGGGGCTAGCGCGCCGATACTATCAGCATATGGTCCTGCTTTTACTTATTTTTTACTAATACCATACGTAGCATAGTGCTAGCCGCGCTCCTCGACGTAGATAATCTTGCTGCCCTGGGGTTCGAACTGCACCCGTGTGTGCTGCAGCTCTGGCAGGGCCGCCAGGATCGCAGCGTGGCGCTCGACGGGCGCGTAGAGCAGCAGAAAGCCGCCGCCGCCTGCGCCTAGGATCTTGCCGCCGGCGGCCCCGGCTGCTCGCGCGCGCTCGTACCAGTCGTCGATGTGTGGGTTGCTGATCCCAGCGGTCAGCTCGCGCTTGCGCATCCAGCCCTCGTGCAGCACCTCGCCGAAGTGATCAAGCTCGTCGTGCTGCAAAGTCGCGCGCAGATCGTGCGCGAGCTCGACCAGGCGGCGGACGCTGCGGCGCTTTGCCTTGTCGCGCTCGGTGTTGGCCTGCTGCTCGCGCAGCACGTCGCCCGTCTGGCGGGTTATGCCCGTGTAGAGCATCAGCAGGCGCTCCTGAAGCAGCTGGCGCGTCTGCGGGCGACAGATCACCGGGTCGACAAAGACCGTCTCGTCGGGGTTGAACTGGATGAACTGGAGCCCGCCGTAGGCCGCGATGTACTGATCTTGCTTGCCGATCGGCGCGCTGCAGCGCTCGATCTCGATCATACAGGCCTCACGGGATAGCCGCTCGGCGCCGGCGAACTTGCCGCGGAACGCGTAGAGCGCGTTCAGCAGGCCCACAGTGTACGAGCTTGACGAGCCGAGGCCGGTGCCCTGCGAGGGGATGTCGGAGATCGAGGTGATCTCTACGCCTTGGGCCTGGCCCACAAGCTTCAGCGACTCGCGGATCAGCTGATGCTTCAGATCGTCCACGCGCTCGACAATTTCTGTGACGGAGTAGCTGGCCCGAATCTGATGGTCGAACTTGGCGTTGACGGTGATGTAGATGTACTGGTCGATTGTCATGCTGACGACGGCGCCAGGCTCCTGGCGGTAGAAGGCGGCGAGGTCGCTGCCGCCACCTGCAAAGCTGATCCGCAGCGGCGTGCGTGAGATGATCAAGGCGCACCTCCTGATTGCCGGCTGGCACCGGCGAATGTCGAAGCAGCAACGGCGTTGCGCATCAATGCACAAATGGGGATCGTATATACTATCACACACTAAACGCAGATACAGGTACCTGGCGCGGCCCGTAGCAGCCGAGATCACGCCTATGCAGATCCGCTTTTCCTGGCAGTTCCTGGCCGCCCTCACGATCTTTCTCGTTGCTTTGCTGGTTGTCGGGCGCATCTTGCTACGCCTGACGGCGGCCCCCGCGCTCCCGCCGCTGATCGCCGCTGACGCGCCAGCGACAGCGACTACCAGCGCCGCAGCGACCGCCAGCGTCGCTACGGCCCCTCCCACAGCCACCGGAGCCAGCCTCGCCCCCAGCAGCACCGCAACGGCCAAGCTCGCCCCGACGCCCAGCGAGACGCTGGCTCCTACGCTGGCCTTTACGCTGGCCCCTACAGCTACGCGGGAGCCCACAGCTACGCCGCAACCCACGACGGCACCCACGGCCACGCCAGCGCCACAGGCGCTGCGGGTTGTGGCACAGGGCTTTGCCCAGGTCGGCGCCACCGCAACCTACGCCTTCACGCTGGTAAACCCAAACCCCGACCTGATCGCGCGCGATACGCGCTTCCAGGTTGTGGCCTACGACAGCGCTGGGATCGTGCTGCGCACCGACGCCGGGGTGATTGCGCTGGTGGGGCCGGGCACGCAGACGGGCGCAGCCGGCGGTCTGAGCCTGCCTGAGGGCCTGCAGGTCGCCCGCGTCGAGGTGCTCCTGAGCCGCAGCCTCTTCGTGCAGGCCGTGCCTATCCCCACGATTGGGGTCGAGAATATCGCCCTGGTGGAGGGGGAGCGGCCTGCGGTCACTGGGATCGTGCGCAATCCTTACAGCCAGGATCTCGAGAATCTTACGATGGTGGCCATCGCTTATGACGCGGCGGGGGCGATCAGCGGCGGCGGCAGTAGCAGCATTATTTTCATCCCGGCAGGCGGCCAAGCAGCAGCCGAGGTGCCTGTGATGATTGGCGGCACCCCAAACCGGGTGGAACTCTACCCCCGCCTTGACCTGCTTCTAGCACCTTAGACAAGGTTGCAGCTAGCAGCTAGCAGCTTGGGCGCATTGCTATAGGGCGTAACAGGATTGTCAGG
Source organism: Chloroflexota bacterium (assembly GCA_043752655.1). Taxonomy (GTDB): domain Bacteria; phylum Chloroflexota; class Chloroflexia; order Chloroflexales; family Chloroflexaceae; genus OHK40. The sequence goes on along the minus strand of JAYUYB010000828.1, from coordinate 2,571 downwards.
GCCTGTTAGCGCCGATTTAGCCCCCGTTTAAGCCCCGCCTGTATCGTTCGCTCACACAGCGGAGTGGACCTATCACGCACAGCGCCTGGTGCGACGCCTGTCGTACTACGGCTAGACGTGTGCCGCTTACGGCCTGGCTGGCCGCCGAGGTGTGAGGAGCTTCCTATGGGCGTGGTTTTCCTCGACCGGGACGGTGTTATCAACGCGAATCGCGCCGAGTATGTGCGCTCCTGGGAGGAGTTTCAGTTTCTGCCAGGCGCACTCGACGCGCTGTATCTGCTTCAGCAGGCCGCCTTCCGCATCTTCGTTGTTACTAATCAGGCTGGCGTGGGCCGGGGGCTGTTTACCCAGGCGGCGCTGGACAACATCCACCACAAGCTGGTGCGCGCCGCCCAGCAGGCCGGCGCCAGGATCAAGGCTGTACGCTGTTGCCCACACCGGGCCGACGAGTGGTGCCACTGCCGCAAGCCGCAGCCCGGCATGCTAGTCGATCTGGCCAAAACCTACACGCTGGAGCTGCGTGAGGCCTACCTGGTCGGCGACGCGGCGAGCGACATCGCCGCTGGACAGAGCGTTGGCTGTCGCACGGTGCTGGTGCGTACGGGGCGCGGGGTGGAGCAACTGCCCGCCGTGGAGCGGGGCGCCTGCACGCCTAGCGCCGTCGCCGACGATCTGCTGGCGGCGGCCCACTGGATCTGTGCCGCTGAGGCGCAAGCCCCCCAGCGCTGGAAGCGCGCCACAGGCAGCGTGCAGCCTCGCCGCGGCCTGAGCGTTGGCGCGGAGGAGCCTACCTACCCATGCTGAGCTGGCAGGAACTTTGGTCTTACGCGCGCGCGTTGCTGCGCTGGTGGCCGCTGCTCTTTCTGGCTACGGCGCTCTCGGCCGGCAGCGCAGCTATGCTCGCCCGTGGGCAGCCCGACTACTACCGCGCCCGCGCAAGCCTGATGGTGGGCAACAACTTCGAGGTCGCCGCCCCAGACCGCTTTGCGGTGGAGGTGAGCAACTCGCTAGCGCGTTTCTACGAGGTGCTGCTGCGCCGCGAGGTGATCCAGCGCGCCGCCGCAGAGCAGCTGCAGCTCCCGTTCGCCTGGCAGCTGATTGATCGGCTGCTCTGGACAGAGATCAACCCGCAGGCGAATCTGATCGAGATTGTGATCACCGACAGCGACCCGCAGCGGGCTGCGGCGCTCGCCAATGCCCTGGGCGATCAGCTGATCGCCTACGGCCCCAACGCGCCGGAGAAGGTGGCCGCGCAGCGGGCCGAGGTTGAGCGCCAGCTCCGCGAGGCCCAAGCCTCTGTGGCAGAGACAGACGCCCGCCTGGCGGAGCTGCGTGATCGTCAGCGGCAGCTTAACGCCGCCGTAGACCTGCGCGAGAACCAGGAGCAAATCGACGAGCTTGGGAAGGCGCGCGAGCGCTACGAGGCAGCGTACAACGGCCTGCTGCGGCTGCAGAGCAACGCCGATGTCAACACGCTTGCGTTCTTCGAGCGGGCCGTGCCGCCTGCTGCGCCGCTGCCCCAGAAGACGCTCCTGATTGTTGCGGGCGCCGGCTTTGGCGGGCTGCTGGTAGCTTGTGTCGCGGCCATTCTGCTCGACATACTGGATACGCGCTGGCGCCCTGGTGCGGTGACCCGGCAGCGCATGGGTATCCGCAACCTCGGCGGCGTGCATTACGGCCCCCAGCACGCGCTCCGCAGCGCCGGCCACCAGCGCGCCGTGCGCGAGACGCATACGCAGCTTGTGCTCGCCGCCCATGGCAGCCCGCCCCGCATGCTGCTGGTGAGCAGCCCCGAGCCAAGCGAGAGCCGCAGCGAGTACGCAATCGATCTGGCTGGTGTGTTTGGGGAGGCTGGGCACAAGGTGCTGCTCGTAGATGCGGAGCTGGCGCGCTCGCACGTGAGCCGCCTGATCGCAGAGCGCGAGGGCGGCATCAGCGATGCCCGCGCCACGGGCGGCGCTATCGAGCGCTGGTCGAGCCGTGGCGGGCCGTCTATCCCCGCCGAGCTCTGGGTACGGCTGCGCGCCACCCACCTGTCCAACGTCGTGCTCCTGCCCGGGCGCCCCCACGATGATGGCCACTCGACGCTGGTGCCGCTGCTGCACTGGCCCGAGCTGGTGCGCCACCTGCAGACGGTGGCCGACGTGGTGATCTTCGACGGCCCCTCTGCGCTCAGCGGCGCCGATGCAGCCCTACTGGCCCCGTTGGTCGACGGCGTTGTGCTGGTGCTCAACCCCGCCGCCGACTCGCGCATGCAGATCGAGGAGACAAAGGCGCGCTTGCTGCATAGCCCGGACGCGCGGCTGCTTGGCGCGGTGACCGTGACAGCCCCCCGGCCGCAGCGCAGCGCCCCCCGCCGGCATGGTCGCCTTGCCTTCGCCATCGACCGCGAGGGTATTACCATCTCGCTGCCGGGGCGCAGCACGGCCCCCCAGCTGACGGACGCCAAGTATGGCGTTGCGTCCAGCGTGGAGGCGGCCCGCAAAGCAGCGCCGCTGCCAGAGGCAACGTCGTTCGAGGAGTTGGTGGCGCGCTCGGTGGGCAGCGAGGAGGTCGTAGCGGCGTCGCCGC
>JAYUYB010000827.1:0-2617 GCA_043752655.1 Chloroflexota bacterium | reverse complement strand
GCCGCGGAGCCGCCGCAACTGGAACGAAAGTGGTACGGCAGGTGGCACGGAAGTCGTAGCAGACGGGCCGGCTGGAAAGCCCTACCCTACGAGTACCGGCCCGTCATCATTCCACCTGCAATCAGGCCCGCCTCGACACCAGCGACGTGCGCTGGAGGTCCATGGGCTCACTGTGCGGTCGGTCTAGAAAGAGGTGCCCGCCACCCGCTGTCCGCTCACGAACCGCTGTTGGAACGTACTCGCCCACTCTGTACTGAAGAAAGCCCCCTACAATGACAGCCACTCGCCGCCTGCTGCTGTTCGGAGCCATCCTCAGCCTGATCGCGCTGATCACCGCCGCCTCCGCGCCCCTCGGCCGCACCTTCGCCCAGGGCGGCGACAACGATGATTTCGCCCCCGCCCCGCCCTCGATCGGGGCCGACATCCCCGTCACCTACTTCGGCCCCGCGCCCTCCTCTGTCGACCCACGCCTGGTCGGCCCGGTGCAGCTGCTCAAGTCCGGCACGATCGACTTCGACGCCGGCACGATCGAGCTGCCGCTCTACCAGGGCCGGCTCAGGAACGGTAAGACAGCCTGGTACATCCTGACCGACACCTCCGACAAGACAGCCTCCGAGTCCCTCGGGCTCAACCACTCCGGCAAGCTGGCCTACGCCACTACTGGTAAGGCGGTTCGCAACGGCACCCTGCTGAACGGCGCGGTGATCGAGTTCGAGAAGGGCCGGGTCGACTTCGCGCCCAGCCGGGTGGTGGTGCCGGGCGAGGCGCCCAACTTCTTCCCGCCCGCGCAGGCCCAGCCCGGCTCGATGGGCGACGGCGACTACTCGCCCCTGGTGCGCCTGACCAACGTCGGCGGCACGCCGATCTACAACGCCCCCATGATCGCCTTCGACGTGGGCGCCGACCAGATCAACTTTTGCAAGGCCGACGACCCCGCCGTGCAGGTGGACTACAGCAGGGTCCACGACAAGGTGGTGAGCATCTGCCCTGACGGCAACGGCGGCGGCACGGTGACGATCCAGCTTACGGTCGGCTTCAGCTTCGCCAAGCCGGTGCTCTACCTCTCGACCGACGCCAACGACCCGCTGCCGGCCGCCCTCGAGGCCGCCACCTTTGCCCCCGGGCTGAAGGACGTGACCGTGGGCCGCGACGACAGTTTCGCCAGCCCCGTGGAGCGGCTGTTCGCGACGGTGAACGGGCCAATGGGCATCGAGAACCCGCAGCGCCAGGGCTTCAACAGCGCCCTCGGCGACGCCGGCTCGAACGGGCCGATCAACCTGTTCGGCGGCATCCCGACGGTGGCCACCGACTACAGCCCGCTCTGGGATCTCAACGTCGGCGCCTGGACCCAGGAGGCGATCGACAAGGGCTACCGCTCACGCATGATCGAAGAGTTCCAGTACCTCGGCATGGTGCAGCGCGGCTTCATCACCGGCCCGGGCGGCGCACCCTTCGGCTCGACGGGCTTCATCGTCAACTGCCCGGTCGTCTTCCGCTTCCTGTAGAGCGCACCATCCTGAGCGGGTTGCCGGCGGGCACGGCCGGCCTCGCCGCACGCTGACAATCCCCACCTACGCTCCGACCCTTGCCTTGAGTGAGCCCCGGTTCACCGACCTGGTCTCGCTCCTTTCGTGGCTGCGTCCTCAATGCCCTCACCTCACCAGCGCCCAATTGGTTTGGTACGGCTCTGGTACGATTTTGCCAGCAGACCGTCGGCGCAGCCTCTGGTATCCTTCTTTCACACGTGTTCGAGCATAAACCAGAAGCGAGGGGATGTGGATCTGATTGCTCCGCTGGTCACCCTGTCTGAGCTGCCCGCCCGCGGCGTGGACGCGACCGATCAGGCAGACGCTGCGGACACGGTCCGGGATGAGGCGCCGCTTATCGACGCTCTCCGCCGCGGTGAGGCCTGGGCCTTCGAGGATGTTCATCGGCGCTACACCCCGCTGATGCTCGCGCTCGCGACACGCTACGCTGGTAGCCGGGGCCTTGCCGAGGAGATTGTCCAGGATACCTGGCTCGGCGTCATAAAGGGGATCGGCCGCTTTGAGGGCCGCAGCACCCTAAAGACCTGGATCTTCCGCATCCTCCACTACCGGGCGCGTAGCGCCTCTAGCAAAGAGGCGCGCAGCATCACCTTTTCGGCCCTGGCGGGTGCGAGCAGATCCGGGCTCACCCACGAGCCGCACGACCCGCACATGCTGATGGCCCGCGCAGCCGCCCGGTGCGCCCACGATTGCCCCGAGGAACAGGCCCTAAGATCCGAAGCTGGCATGCTGATCGCCTCTGCTATCGCCTGTTTGCCGAAAGCGCAGCGCGCGGTGGTGGTGCTACGCGATGTGGCGGGTTGGACTGCCGCTGAGGTGTGCAACCACCTTGAGCTGAGCGCGGTGTACCAGCGCGTGCTGCTGTACCGCGCCCGACACCACATGCGGCGCAGCCTCAACAGCTACCATCTGTGACGGCTCCCAGGGCTAAAGCTCCTGGGCTTCAAGGGGATGCCGCCCCATCCCACACGCTCACAAGCGAAGCTCGAGGAGTCCCCGTTGCAGCATGTTGCGTGCCGCGTTCTCGTCCCTGTCCAGTACCAGCCCGCAATGTAGGCAGGTATGGACAC
>JAYUYB010000826.1:0-2625 GCA_043752655.1 Chloroflexota bacterium | reverse complement strand
AGGCGGGCGCCCGGCGCAGCGCGTCACCACGGCTGGCGCGGCAGGCTGGTTGTACGGGCTGGCTATAATTTGGGCCCACACAACGTTTGTGTGGCAGGCATTTTATCCACAGACACCACCGATTTCTGGCCCACTGCTAGCCCCAGGAAAGAGCCCGATGTTCAAACAGGCCACTACTCCCATCGGCGCCACTCTTCGGCGCGCGTCTGCGCTCACAAACGTGCTGCCACTCTTGGGGGTGTTGCTCACCCTGGCCTTCGTCGTCTACCCCGACATGGCGCGCGATCTCTGGACCGACGAGGCCTTCACGGTGAGCTACACGGCGCACCCTACGCTAAGTGCGCTGCTCGACGACGTGCGCAAGAACGAGGAAACACCGCCGCTCTACTTTGTGGTCAGCTGGCTCTGGGCGCGCGGCTTCGGACAGAGCGAGGAGGCATTTCGGGCCCTCTCACTGCTCTGTGGCGCTCTGGCTGTCGGCCTTTTCGCACGTTTTGCGCAGCGCCACCTGCCCGCGCGGGCGGCCTTTGCGGCGGTTACGATGCTTGCGCTCTCGCCGCTGCTACAGCGCTACATGGTCGAGGCGCGCGGCTACACGCTAACCCTGCTGCTGGCCGTGGTGTGCATCGCGGCCTACGAGCGGCTCTGGCACGCCCCCGACAGCCCGTGGGCCCAGGCCGGCTATACCCTGAGCGCCGTGGCGCTCTTCTACAGCTCCTACTTTAGCGTCGCCGTGCTCGCCGCGCAGTGGCTGCTCTGGCTTGGGCAGCTGCGTGCGCCAGCGACACGACGGCAGCGCCTGCGCGCTTGGGGTCTAATGCACCTGGCTGTCGCCGTGGTCGTGCTGCCCTGGCTGCCAAGCCTGGCCTACCAAGTGCGCGTGGCATCGGCCGTTACCGCCAGCTGGAGCAATGGCCCCCAGGACTACTTTTACATGGCCTGTGCAGTCCTGCTTGGCAAGCCGGCCTCTGGGGGCTGGTTTCTGCTCTGGCAGCTTGGCGCGGCAGCCGGCTTTGCGCTGATGCTTGCAACGGCGCTGCGGCCCCGTACGGGCATTGGTGGGCTGGCGCTGCGCACCCTGGCGATACCTGCCGCGCTGCTGCTGGCAATGAGCCTGCTGCTCCAGGTTACGGCGCTGCGCTACCTGATTGTGCTGCTGCCCAGCGCGGCCCTCATGGCCGCCGCAGGGTTTGAGGCCCTGCGTGAGCGGCGCCCGCCGCTGGCCTGGGCTCTGGCAGTCTTGCTCGCCCTTGGCCTTTTAGGCACCATCCGTGCCCCCTGGCAGGCGCCGGACCCCGCGCACCCCTGGGCTACCCTGAGCGCGGTGGTGGCGCGGCAGGCCGACCCGGCGGGCGACGTGGTGATCTTCCACCCGCCCTGGGACCAGCGGATCTTCGAGTACTACTACGGCGGGCCGCCGCTGCCGCTGCTTGGCGCACACCACTATGATGACTTCTACTATACCCAGGGCTACATCCTGAAGCAGACCTGGCGCTCCGAGGAGGCCATCCCACTACTGGCGCCGCACCAGCGCGTGTGGGTCTTCTACAACCAGATGTTTCACGGGGTGCCGCCGCTTGCGCTGCCCTACACCGAGCTTGGGCACTGGCGCGAGGGCAAATTGGAGCTGATCCTCTACGAGGTGCGCGCGCCGTAGAGCGCCGCTAGGACGTCCGCACACCGAGCGTTTCATGCGCAGATGACACAGATTTCCTGGCCATTTTGGAGGTAGCGCAACCACGTAGACACCTACACAGCGGCAGCATATAATGTAGCTATTCCGTTGGCCTGAATCCCATGCGAGCATCTATGAGCTCGACCGACTCCTTCGGGTACTGGCTGCGTCGGCGGCGCAAGGCGCGCGACCTGACGCAGCGCCAGCTGGCGGAGCATGTGGGCTGCACTCAGGCCACTGTGCGCAAGCTGGAGGCCGACGAGCGGCGCCCGTCGGAGCAGCTGGCCGTGCGTCTCGCCGAGGCGCTCGCCGTACCCGATGCCGAGCAGGCCGCGTTCCTGCGGGCCGCCAGAGGGATGGGCCGGGTTGACCGGCTCGACCTGGTGGCGGCGCCGATTGAGCCTGCGCCGCAGCTCGGCGCGGCCACGTTCCCGCACATATTGCCCGCGCCACCCAACGCGCTGATCGGCCGCGCCGCCGAGGCCGCCGCCGTCTGGGCGCTGCTGCTGCGCCCCCCCACGCGCCTTGTGAGCCTAACCGGCCCTGGCGGCACCGGCAAGACCCGTCTGGCGCTTCAGGTTGCCTCCGAGCTGCTCGACCAGTTCCCGGATGGCGTCTGCTTCGTTGATCTTGCGGCGGTAAGCGACCCGGCCATGCTGCTGCCCACGGTGGCCACGGCGCTGGGGCTGCGGCAGCAGGCGGGCGTGAGCGCCCACGAGCGGCTCGTGGCTTTTCTGCGCGGGCGGCGCCTGCTGCTGCTCGACAACTTCGAGCAGATCCTCGACGCAGGGCCGCAGCTGGCTGCGCTGCTGGCCGCACTGCCGGAGCTGCGCCTGCTTGTAACCAGCCGCTTCGTGCTGCGGCTCCAGGCCGAGCAGGAGTTCCCCGTTACGCCGCTGGGGCTGCCTACCCACGCGGACGAAGACGATCTGGAGCGGCTGGCGCAGGCC
>JAYUYB010000825.1:0-6643 GCA_043752655.1 Chloroflexota bacterium | reverse complement strand
CGGCGGTGGCCGGTGTGGCCGACCCGGCGAGCGGCTTTATCGCCCTGCGGCTTGATGGCCCGGCGGGCCGCTCGCTGCACGACACGGCTGCGGCGCTGCACGTGGAGCGCTACAGGCTGTTTGAGCTGCTCGGGTAAGCTGGCGTGGCGGCTGAAGCCGCAGGCTAGATGGGCGAAGGCCGCCTGCGCGGGCTTGGAGGCCGCATAGGCGGCCTTTGCCCACCCATAGCCGCGCGCTTCAGCGCGACGGCGTGCGGATGGAGGCCAGCGCCTGTGGACAACATGCCCCGCGCGGCGTGAGCTATAATGCGCACGTCGCGCGCTGCTGTTTTCACTCATACGCCCTGGGTGACCTTGGGCGACACGATGGTGTCCTACCTACGCAGACGCATTGCGCCTGGCTGTGCTCAATCTGCAATCTGCAATTACTCGGAGTAGCTAGCGTGACGACCACAGCCACCAAGAGACTAGCGATCAGCTCGGAGCAGATCGAGCTAGATTTTGGCAACGGCGCCGGGATCTTCGACCAAACGTATAGTGTGCCCGAGGGCACGATTCTCGGCATGATCGGCCCCTCCGGCTGCGGCAAAACCACCACCTGCCGCGTGGCCCTCGGCCTGCTGACGCCCCAGAAGGGCACGATCACCACGCTCGGGCAGACGCCCACGCGCTTCCGCGCCGAGGACCGCGAGCAGATCGGCTACATCCCCCAGCAGTTCGTGCTCTACCCGCGCCTCAGCGTCGCCGAGAACGCCGCGTTTGTCGCCTCGCTCTACGGCATGCCCGCGCGCCAGGTGCGCCGCCGCATGGACGAGCTGCTGGCGTTTGTGGATCTCACCGACGCGAAGCATCGCCTCGGCCAGAATCTCTCTGGCGGCATGCAGCGCCGCCTGATGCTGGCGGGCGCCCTGATGCACGACCCAGCCCTGCTGTTTGCCGACGAGCCCACCGCCGGGATCGACCCGGTGCTGCGGGCGCGCTTCTGGGGCTTCTTTCGCCAGCTGCGCGACGAAGGCCGCACCCTGGTGGTGACGACCCAGGTGGTGAGCGAGGCGATCTACTGCGACTTTGTGGCCGTGATGCGCAAGGGCCGCATTTTGGCCGTTGACACGCCGCAGAATCTGCGCAGGCTAGCGCTCGGCGGCGAGATTATCGACATTACGCTGGAGAATCCCGACGATGTGCGCCGCGCTATGGGCATCCTCAAAGAGTGGGACGAGGTTGTGAAGGATGTGCGCCGCTCGCCCAAGAGCGAGGCCGACCTGCACGTGGTGGTAGACGACGCGCGCGAGTGGCTGCCCGAGGTGCTGAACAAGCTGGAGCGCAAGCGCCCCAAGATCGTCGTGGCCAGCGCGGCGCCGCTGGAGGTGAGCTACGACGAGGTCTTCATCAAGATTATGGAGCAGGACGCCAAGCAGCAGGAGACGAAGTAGATGGCGAACGCCCCACTCGCCAGCGACGCGCCCGCGAAGACGAGCTCCGGCAAGGTGACGATCCCCAACTGGCGGCGCTGGCTGATCCGCGTGCGGGCCTACTTCCTCAAAGAGGTCAACGAGATCCGCCGCCAGCCCCTGCTCATCCTGAGCCTGATCGTCGGCCCGCTGCTGGTGCTCATCCTGTTTGGCACCACGTATGTGAACAGCACGCCGCGTGTACGCACCGCAATAGTGCTGCCGCCTGGTGGGATTGGTGGGATCAGCGCAGAGCAGATCCGCGCCTTGATCGGGACCAACTTCGACGTGCTCAAGATCACAGAGGATCGGGCCGCGATGGAGGCCATGCTGGCTGCGGGCGAGCTCGACCTGGTGCAGATCCTGCCGCCCAACATCACTGCGGCCCTGCAAGGCGGCGAGACACCCCAGATCATATTCCAGTCGAACGCGATCAACCCGCTCTCCGAGGGCTGGATCCAGTACCTGGCCTACGCCGAGGTGAACGAGATCAACAAGGCGATCCTGTCGGCCACGGCGGCCCAGGCCCAGGAGGAGGCGGCCGCGATCAAGCTGCGCATGATCGACGCCCAGGGCACGGTCACGGAGCTGGAGCAGGGCATCAGCGCGGCGCGCAAGCAGGCCACCCAGGCCAATATTCGCGAGTCGATCCGCGCCCTCGACACGCTCGCAGCGCTGCTGCCCGCCCAGGAGCTGCTGGCGGCCCAGGGCGGCGAGCTCGCAGAGCTGCGGCCCAACATCGCGCGCGCGCGCGGCAACCTGGCGCTGCTCGACACGGCGATCAAGAACGACACGCTCGGCAAAAGCCTGGCCGAGATCGCGGCCGCCAAGAGCGACCTGCTGCTGCTCAACGGTAGCCTGGAGCTGTTTGTGAACACCCCGCCTGAGCGGATCGTCTCGCCGGTGACGCAGAGCTACAGCAACACGCGCGGCGGCGCCTACCCGGCGGTGGTCTACTACTCGCCCGGCGTGCTGGCGCTGCTGGTGCAGCACACAGCGATCACCTTGGGCGCATTGGCGCTGGTGCGCGAGCGGCTTATGGGCGCGTTCGAGGTCTTTCGGGTGGCGCCGGTAAGCCTGAGCCAGCTGATAATCGGGAAGTACCTGGGCTACACGCTGTTTATCGCCCTGGCCACGCTGGTGCTGATCCTGGCGATGGCGCTGCTGGGCGTGCCCCTGCTGGGCAGCTGGCTCCAGTTTGCCGGCGTGATCCTGCTGCTGATCGTGGCCTCGCTCGGGGTGGGCTTCCTGATCTCGGCGCTCTCCGGCTCCGACAGCCAGGCCATCCAGCTGGCCATGATCTCGCTGCTGATGTCGATCTTCTTCAGCGGCTTCTTTATCGCCCTGGAGAGCTTCGCCTGGCCCGCGCTCCCCGTGGCCTACAGCATCCCGATGACTCACGGCCTCGCCGGGTTCCAGAACCTGATGCTGCGCGGCATCCCGCCAACGCCGTGGACATGGGTGGGCCTTGCGCTGATCTCAGTGGTAAGCTTCATCCTGGTGGTGGTGATCACGCGGCGGCAGCTGCGCAGCGCGTAGATCGAGCCACAAAGCGAACGCTAAGAGCGTATTCTATACAGGGTAGATGTGAGGAGGACGGCCCATGTTGACGCGCCTCAAAATTAAAGGCTTCAAGAATCTCGTGGATGTGGATGTAAGCTTCGGCGCGTTTACTTGTATCGCCGGCGCAAACGGTGTGGGTAAGTCGAATCTCTTCGATGCGATCCGCTTTCTCAGCGCACTTGCCGACCAATCGCTCATCGATGCGGCACTTTCTGTGCGTGATGAGGGCAGTCGTACCGGCGACGTGCGTAGCCTCTTCCATCAATCCGGAACGCACATAGCCGAGGCGATGTCGTTTGAGGCTGAAATGATCGTGCCGGCAGAGGGTGTAGATGACTTGGGCCAGCGTGCGAAGGCGTCCATAACCTTTCTGCGCTATGGGCTTACTCTAGCCTACCGCAAAGACGAAATGTCGCGCTCGCTGGGCGGCCTGGAGCTGCTGCGGGAGGAGCTGACTCAGATCAATATTGGTGATGCCCGTGAAAACCTTCCCTTCCCTCACACTGTAGTCTGGCGGAACTCCGCGGTCAAGGGCCGCCGCACTTCGTCCTTTATCTCGACCGAGAGCGACAATGGCACGCGCCTGATCAAGGTTCACCAAGATGGCGGGCTCACGGGGCGCCCACGTCAACTGCTAGCAACCAGCTTGCCTCGAACGGCACTGTCTGTTGCGAACGCGGCAGAAAGCCCGACAGCACTTCTGGCTCGCCGCGAGATGCAGTCGTGGCGCTTACTTATGCTCGAACCAGCTGCGATGCGGCGCCCTGATGAGTTTACCGCTCCAACTCGGCTGGGTGCCGATGGTTCTCATCTGGCGGCGACGCTGGCCTACCTGGCACGACTCAAAGAGCAAGAGACCGAAGATCATGATGCCAGCGTCGATCGGATCTATGGGCAAGTTGCAAACCGGCTTGCCAAACTGATCGATGATGTGCGCAAGGTCTGGATCGACCGCGATGATCGCCGCGAATTGCTAACACTCTTTCTCTCTGGCGAAGATGGCACCGCCCATTCGGCGCGAGCGCTCTCCGACGGTACGCTACGCTTCTTGGCTCTGGCCGTGCTTGAACTTGACCCGCAGCTTCAGGGTGTGCTCTGCCTGGAAGAGCCAGAGAACGGTATTCACCCAGAGCGCATCCCGGCAATGCTTGAGCTCCTTCAAGACATTGCAGTAGACCCACGATTTCCGATAGGCCCAGACAATGCGCTTCGGCAAGTAATTGTCAATACCCATGCACCGGCAGTGGTCCAACAGCTCCCTGAGGATAGCCTAATTGTTGCGGAGCCCCGAGAGCTGATCGATCAGGGGCGACCAGTGCGTGCTGTTGGCTTTAGCTGTCTACCGGACACCTGGCGCGACATAGCGGTTCATATGCCGACAGTATCCAAGGGTCGGCTTCTGGCCTATCTTAATCCCGTGGCGCCGGTTGAGGCAGAGACGAGCCGCAGCAAGCCGGAGAAGCCGCGCCGGGTAATTGATCGACCAGACCTTCAGCCCTACTTGCCGCTGTTTGAGCAGTTGTGACAGCGATGTTGCGCTACACCCTGGTCGCTGATGGCACTTCCGATCGCGCACTCATCCCGATCATCACTTGGGCGCTGCGCCAGCACGGCGTCCGGTGGGCAATCCAGCCTGAGTGGGCAGACCTTAGTCGGGTACCGCGTCGCCCACGGGGTCTAACTGAACGCCTCAGAGAAGCGCTGAACCTTTATCCCTGCGAACTGCTGTGCATTCACCGCGACGCCGAGCGCGAGCAGCCAGTGTCGCGACGGGATGAGATCGCTACTGCCATCGAAGCCGTTGCCGTTACAGGTAGCATTGTGCCGCCGGCAGTGTGTATCATCCCTGTGCGGATGCAAGAGGCGTGGCTCCTGTTCGACGAGGCGGCCATTCGCTCGGCGGCGGGCAATCCGAACGGGCGCCAGCCCCTTGAGCTGCCGCAGCTGGCTCGGATCGAGCAAGTGCCTGATCCCAAGGAGATGCTGCGCGAGCTACTGCGGCAGGCCAGCGGACTGAGCAGGCGCCGACTTGAGCGGCTCGACGACCGGCCCCATCGCGTCGCAGACTTTATCGATGATTTCACGCCGCTACGAACGCTGGCTGCGTTTCAGGCATTCGAAACCGAGCTAGGCCAGATTATCGCAGCACAAGGTTGGGCTCGCGACGAGGGCGAGGCGTGAACCAAGCAAACACAGGCCGCTGTGCGGCTTTTGCATGTTGTATCAGTTCGTCCGCAGCGCGTCGATGGGCGAGAGGCGGCTGGCACGAATGGCGGGGTAGATGCCGGCGACGAGGCCCACCACCGACGCGAAGACGAGCGCTAATGCCACGGCCTGCGGATCCATGAGCAGGAAGGGCGCGATGCCGGAGTCGGCGAGCAGCAGCTGCACGGCCACGGCGCCGCCGTTCACCAGGAAGGCCGTGATCAGCACGCCGGCCAGGCCGCCGATCAGGCTGAGCGTGATCGCCTCGACCAGGAACTGCAGCAGGATGTCGCGGCGGCGCGCGCCCACAGCCTTGCGCAGCCCGATCTCGCGCGTGCGCTCGGCCACGCTCACCAGCATGATGTTCATGATCCCAATGCCGCCCACCAGTAGCGCGATGCCGCCGATCACGCCCAGGAAGGCCGTGATGCCGACAAGCACGTTGTTGTTGGCCTCGGCGAACTGGCGGAAGTCCTGAAACATAAAGTCGTTGCCCTGCTCGGGCGTAAGCTTGTGGCGCGCCCGCAGCAGCTCGGTCACGGCGGCCTGCACCGCGTCTAGCTGCGCCACGTCGCTCACGTAGATCGACGCCTCGCTCACCTGCACGCTGCCCAGGGCGGCCGCGGGGAAGAGCCTATCGCGGGCCACACTGATCGGCACGAGCAGGTTGCCGCCGCCGCCGAAGAAGCTGTCGCTCTGGCCGTACACGCCCACCACGCGGAAGCTGAGGCCCTGCACCAGCAGCTCGCGGCCGAGCGGACGCCCGTCGGGGAAGAGCTGCTGGGCCAGAAACAGATCGAGCACCGCCACGCGGGCGCGGTTCTCTAGATCCTCCGCGCTCAGGAAGCGGCCCATGATCAGCTGCATCGAGGGTCGCAGGTAGCCAGGGTCGGTGCCGATGATATTGCCAAACGCCACGTTTGGGCCGGCGCGCAGCTCGCCGCCGCTGGCGTAGCGGGCCGTCACCTCGCGCACACCCGGCAGCCCCGCAATGGCCTGGATGTCGCCCGCGGTGAGCACGGGCTGGTCGGGCGGGGGGCCGCTGGAGCCGCTGAAGTCGGGCTGGGCCATCAGCGTGAGCGCGTCGGTGTCGAGGCCGGCGAACTGGCTCTGGGCGAAGCGCTGGAAGCTGCCGCCCACCGAGAGCAGCGTGCTGACTGCGGCGATGCCGATGGCGATGCCGAGCGTCGCCAGGAGCGTGCGCAGCTGGTTGGCGAGCAGGCTGCCGAGGGCGATGCGGAAAGACTCAAAGAGCTGCATAGCTCGCCTATAGTATCCGCAGATGACGCAGATGACGCAGATTTCCGGCTCATTTGTGAGCCTGCACTTGGGCGGCCTGTAAGCGGTGATTGTGCGGCAATCTGCGTCATCTGCGTCATCTGCGGATACGACCTACCTGCTTATGACGACACCCGGTGGGCCTTC
>JAYUYB010000824.1:0-2635 GCA_043752655.1 Chloroflexota bacterium | reverse complement strand
GCCCAGAGCGCGCTCCCCGAGGGCAGCTACACGCTGGCGCCGCTCTTCGGCGCACCCGAGGGCGAGGCCGCGCCGCTTGTGATCGGCCCCGACGGCACGGCCACGGGCTACGCGCCGCTGGCGACCATCCCGGCTCGCACTGGCTATATCTTCAAGCTGATACGCTAGGCTCAGCAATGCTCCGAACGGTCTTCGCCACCCGCTACGTCACCCCGCTGCGCGAGGGGGGCTCGCTGCCCGCCATCGTGGAGGGCGACGACGACGGGCTGTACGTGCTTAAGTTTCGTGGCGCGGGCCAGGGGCCTAAGGCGCTGATCGCCGAGCTGATCTGCGGCGAGCTGGCCCGCGCCCTCGGCCTGCCTGTGCCCGAGATTGTGCTGATGGAGCTCGACCCGGCGCTTGGGCGCAACGAGCCCGACGGCGAGGTGCAGGATCTGGTCGAGGCCAGCGGCGGCCTCAACCTCGCGCTCGACTTTCTGCCAGGCTCGCTGGCCTTCGACCCGCTGAACGTCCCCGAGCTGGCCCCCGAGCTGGCGGCGCGCATCGTCTGGTTCGACGCCCTGATCACCAACGTGGACCGCACGCCGCGCAACACGAATCTGCTGCTCTGGCACCGCCAGCTCTACCTGATCGACCACGGCGCGGCGCTCTACGTGCATCATACCTGGACCGACTGGCGCGAGCGCGCCAAGGGCCGTTTCCCGGCGATCAAAGAGCATGTGCTGCTGCCAGCGGTGGGCGACATACTGGCCGCCGACGCCGCCCTGGCTCCGCTAGTAACGCCGGAGCTGGTGCAGGCGCTGGTAGCTGCGGTGCCCGAGGTCTGGCTGGAGGGCGCCACACAGTTTGCGAGCGTGGCAGAGCAGCGTGCGGCCTACGCGGAGTATCTGCTTACGCGTGTGGCGCCGCCGCGTCTCTTTGTGGAGGAGGCGAGCAATGCCCGCGCGCAGCGCCTTTGAGTATGCCGCCATCCGCGTGGTGCCGCGGGTGGAGCGCGGGGAGTTCGTGAATGTGGGCGTGCTGCTGCTCTGCCGCCAGCGCCGCTTCCTCGCCGTGCGCCTGGAGCTGAACGCGCCGCGCCTGCGCGCCCTCGACGCAGCGCTCGACGTAGAGCCGCTGGCCGCGCAGCTGGCGCACCTGCCGATCATCTGCGCGGGCGGGGCTGCCGCCGGCCCGATCGGCGAGCTGCCGCTCTACGAGCGCTTCCGCTGGCTCGCGGCAACCCGCAGCACGGTGATCCAGCCAGGCCCGGTGCATGCCGGCATGTCCGACGACCCGGCGGCGACCCTGGAGCGACTGTTTGCGCAGCTGGTGGGGGGATAGGGGTGTGACGAATCGGCCTGGACACCCGAGCCGTTTGGAGCACGAAGCCGCGAACGAGTGCGAACCACCGCGAACCCCGATCACCGCCCTGCGTGTTCGTGTTCTTCGCTCCCTTTCGCGTCCTTCGTGGTCCAAGGGTTCGCGTCCTTCATGGTCCAGGGGTTCGCGTCCTTCGTTGTGCAGACGGCCTCTGGCGCGGCGGCCGGGCTTTGACAAATCCGCCTGCCCCGGCTACACTACCTGCAAGCCATCGACCGAACGAGTGATCCTTCCGCAAGCGGCGCTGCACTGTCGCCCGCCCTGCTGCATCCCCTACTTCCAGAAGGCCAAGCCACAGCGCTGTGCTCGGCCAGCCCCTCCAGCGTCGGCCTGTCCCCTTTTGTCGCCCTGAGCTAGCCAGCTCGAGCAGGGATCGCCGTGCCCACAGACCAACCACACACCGCTGCCCGCATCGCAGCCGCGCTCCGGCGCACCCTGCCCGTCGTCGCCGTGCTGATCGCGCTGCTCTGTCTCTGGGAGGGCGCCAGGCTCGCTTTCGCCATCCCCGCGCAGCGCCTCCCGCCGCTCAGCGCCATCGTGGAGACCATGCTCACGCGCACGCAGGGCGGCGGCGGCCCGCTGCTGATCGCCCAGATGCTCGTGAACGCCTGGGCCACCTTCCAGGTAGCGCTCGGCGGCTTTCTGCTCGGCACGCTGCTCGGCTGCGCCCTCGCGCTGCTCTTCCTTCAGGTCTCTACGCTGGAGCGCGGCCTGCTGCCCTACGTCGTCGGCTCGCAGACGGTGCCCATCCTCGCGCTCGCGCCGATGGTGGTGGTCGGCCTCGGTCGCGCCGGGGCGCCGCCCTGGGTTGCGCGCATGGTGGTGGTCGCCTACCTCACTTTCTTCCCCGTAACGGTAGGCATGCTGCGTGGCCTGCGCGCCGCCTCGCCAGACAGCCTGGCCCTGATGCGCTCCTACGCCGCCGGCCCCTGGCAGACGATCTGGAAGCTGCGCCTGCCCATGGCGCTGCCGTATCTGTTTACCGCGCTCAAGATCGCCGCCAGCGCAAGCGTGATCGGCGCAATTGTGGCCGAACTGCCCTCCGGCGCGCGTGAGGGCATCGGCGTGATGATTCTCACCGCAGCCCAGTTCTACAACTCGCGCCCGCCCGCGCTCTTCCTCGCCATCCTCGTGGCTGGCCTGCTCGGCGTCTGCTGCTACAGCCTCGTCGCCCTGGCCGAGCGCCTGGTTGTGGGCGGCCCGCGCCGACGCCACGCTCGGGGGGCCGAATGAGCGACACGGGCATGATCGAGTTCGACCGCGTGAGCAAGCT
>JAYUYB010000823.1:0-6650 GCA_043752655.1 Chloroflexota bacterium | reverse complement strand
GAACGACCGGACAGTGCGAGCGAGACACCTGCTCTCCGCTCTCCACTCTACGCTCCACATGTGGCGTGGCTCACGCTCGACGAGCACGACGCCGATGTGGTGGTGGTCCTACGCTATGTCGTGGCCGCGCTCCAGCGCCCGCTGCCCGCCCTCGGCGCCGCAGCCCTCCAGCTGCTAGACACGCCGCAGCCCTCGGCGGAGGCGGCGCTGACGCTGCTGATCAACGACATGCTCCTGCGCCGCACGCCGATCGTGCTGGTGCTCGATGACTACCATCGTGTGCGTGCGCCCGCCATCCATCAGGCGATCAGCTACCTGATCGAGCACCAGCCGCCGACTCTGCGGCTGGTGCTCGCAACGCGTGAAGAGCCGCCGCTGCCCCTGGCGCGGCTGCGCGCACGTCGGCAGCTGCACGACATCCGCGCCGCTGATTTGCGCTTCACGGCCGCGGAGGCGGCGGCCTACTTTAGCGAGGTGATGGGCCTTGCGCTGCGCGAGTCGGAGATCGCCGCGCTCGAGCGCCGCACCGAGGGCTGGATCACGGGCCTGCAGCTCGCCGCGCTTGCGCTGCGTGAACACGCCGACCGCGACGATTTTATCCAGGCCTTTACGGGCACGCACCGCCTGGTGCTGGATTATCTGGCCGAGGAGGTGCTCGCCAACCTGCCGACGCACCTGCACGAGTTCATGCTGCAAACCTCGATCCTAGAGCGGCTGTGTGGCCCGCTCTGCGATGCGCTGCTCGGGCTGGTGGCAGCTGGCGGTCGGGAGACGAGCGCGCCACCGATTATAGCTGGAGCCAGTGCTCTACCGCCTGCGGCCGACGCATACAGCCAGCTTGTGCTCGACCAGCTAGAGCGCGCCAATCTCTTCGTCGTGCCGCTCGACGGGCAGCGGCACTGGTATCGCTACCATCATCTGTTTGGCGCCGTGCTACGCCAGCGGCTCCAGCACGGCGCCGCGCCTGGCGCGGTTGCGGCCCTGCACGAGCGGGCGTCTACGTGGCTTGCCACATACGGCCATCTGGCCGAGGCTGCCGACCACGCGCTCGCGGCGGGCCAGTGGCCGCGCGCCGCGCAGCTGATCGAGCAGCTCGGTGATAGCTTGCTCCAGAGCGGCGGCGTCGAGCGCTTGCGCCAGCTGATCAGCGCACTGCCGCCCGCCGTCCGGGACGAAGCGCCGCAGCTGCTGTACCTTCACGGCCGCTGCGTGCGCCAAATGTATGATCTCCCGGCGGGGCGTACGCTGTTCGCACAGGCGGCAGCGGCATTCGGGCGGGCGGGCGACGCTGCGGGTCGTGGCAAGAGCCTGGCCATGCTCTCTGATTGCTGCCGCATGCTCGGCGCCTACGCTGATGCGCGCCACGCGCTGGCCGAGGCTCTCGCCAGCCCGCTGCCGCCTGCGCAGCGCGCGGTGGCGCTCCTGAGCCTGGCGTATGAAGCGATGACGGTGGACGAGTGGCACGCCGTCATCCCAACCATCACCCAGATGCTCGACGAGCTCGAGCGCGTAGAGGATCGCCAGGCGCTGCACGACGTCGCGACCAACCTGACCTCACTCGTTGCCTTTCTGCCTGGGGGGAGCGCGTGCATTGAGCGCCTGCGGCGACTGCTTGCGCGCCAGCCAGCCCCGCCGCTGAGCCTGCTGCGCGCCGCCGATCTTTTTTTTGACGGCCTCACGCGGCTCGTCGCGGGGGACCTGCGCGCCGCCTACACGCGCTTCACGCAGCTAACCGAGCTCAATGCTCAGCTCGGCACGCTCTCGCAGGTCTCGCTTGAGACCGAGCTGTGGTATGCCCATTGCGCGGTGCTGTGTGGCGATGTCGCCGCCGATCAGCGCCTCCAACAGCTGATGGCATTGCTGGATCAGCCTGTGCTGGCGTTGTGGCGCCAGCAAAACGGTACGTTCTTCGTAGCCTCACAGTGC
Organism: Chloroflexota bacterium; assembly: GCA_043752655.1. GTDB lineage: Bacteria > Chloroflexota > Chloroflexia > Chloroflexales > Chloroflexaceae > OHK40. Next base: position 4,724 of record JAYUYB010000823.1, on the reverse strand, counting down.
CTGCTCGACTGGGTGCAGGGCCGCGCCGACGCGGTGCGCGCCAGCGTGGCCCAGGCCGAGGCGAGCGCAAACAGCCACGAGTGGCCGATCATCGCACGCGTTCGCCACCTGATGCGCGCCCTGGCGCTGCTCGCTGAGCATGACTGGCCCGCAGCCGAGCGCGAGCTTGCCGTGAGCTACGCGCAGCAGCGCCACCAGCGCGCGAGCGTGCCCTTTGGCGATGCGGGCCTGCTGCTGGCCTATCTGTGCCAGCAGACAGGGCGCGAGGCAGAGGCGCTGACGCTGCTCGACGAGGCGCTGTCCCTGCACGAGCAGCACGGCACGCTGGGCCTCGCGCTGCTGCTGGGCGCGCCCGCGCTAGCACCGCTGCTGCGGCTGGCTATGGTGCGCGGCGTGCAGCTTGCCAACGCTGCGCGCCTGCTCGACGCGCTGCCCCACGCCCTGCCCGCCGACGCCGACACGCTCACAGTGCGCGAGCTAGAGGTGCTGCGGCTGATCGCGGCCGGCCTTGGCAACCCCGAGATCGCTTTGCGACTAGTGGTGAGCGTGCCGACTGTCAAAAAACATATCAACAACATCTTCGCCAAGCTTCAGGCCCAGAGCCGCACCCAGGCGCTGGTGCGCGCCCACGAGCGCGGGCTGATCTAGCGCCAAGCTTTTTGCCCCCTAACCCCGACCCACCAGCGCTGTGCGACCCGGTGTGCGACTCCCTGCTCGCGCACGCCGCGCTACCCCCTCGGCTACACCTCTGGTCTACTGCCGCCTGCCGCCGATCCCGCTAGGATAGCCACATCACAAACTACATCTGCGCAACCCCCAATCTTGATGACAACCAGAAGGAACCCACCCGTGTTTCGCCAAGTCGCTCACCTACGCACGCTGCTGCCCCTGCTGCTCTGCGCACTGCTCGGCCCAGTAGCTCTGCGTCTCACGTATGCCGCCGACGCCCGCGCCACGCCTCAGGCCACCACGCTCACCGACCCCCGCCTGGTGGCGGGTACATACCTTGGCGGCGGCGGCGTAGACTATGGCCGCGCCGTTGGCCTCGACGCACAGGGCAATATCTACCTTGCCGGCGACAGCTTCTCGTCCAGTGTGCTCGGGCACGATCTGAGCCGCAATGGCGGCTCCGACATCCTGGTCGCCAAGCTCAGCCCCGACGCCAAACGCCTGCTCGGCCTGTTCTCGCTCGGCAGCACGGCTGGCGACCGGGTGGGCGGTATGGCTGTGACGCCTACGGGCGAGGTTGTGCTAAGCGTGGAGACGGGCGCCGCGAGCTTTCCGCTCAAGAACGCCCTGCACACAGCGCCACTGGCCACTAACCCAGGCGTGCTGCTTAAGATCAACGCCGCACTGGATGGCCTGATCTTTAGCACCTTCACCACCTTCACCGTGGAGTATGAGAAGCACAGCGTCGCGCTCGACGCTGCGGGCAACATCTCAGCGGTCGGCTACCTTTACGATCCCTCAACTCGCGCCCGCGAGCTTGTGCTCCAGAGATACAGCCCCGACGGCCAGCAGCTGCTGTTCTCGAAGCTGTGGGACGGCGACCAGCGCGACGAGCGGGCAGAGGCGCTCGTGGTGCGACCCGACGGCACCACGATGATCGCCGGCTACACCGAGGGCCGGGGCAACGACTTGGCCGTGACCGCGAACGCCGTGCAGCCAATCTGTGGCCGTAAGCTGGCGCTTGGCGACGACCGGGAATGCGACCAGGACGCCTTTGTGATCACGCTCGACCCGGCGGGCACCGTGACGTATGCCTCGTACCTGGGCGGCCTGGGCGACGACGCAGCCGTGGCTCTGGCGGTGGACGGCGCGGGCGCGATCTACCTGGCAGGCACCACCACGGCGAGCGACTTCCCGACCACTGAGGGCGCGTTCCAGCCGAGCTGTGCCCAGGCCAAGCCTGAGGATGGCTGCTACTACGACGCCTTTGTCGCCAAGTTGGCGGCAGACGGCAGCGCACTCGCCTTCAGCACCTACCTGGGTTCGGAAGAGCTTGGCGGGCTGGACTATCCACGCGGCATCGCGGTGGACAGCCATGGCAACGCGACCGTGGTCGGCTTTACGGCGAGCGAGCGCTGGCCGACCAAGGCCTCCGTGCAGGGCGCGCTGAACGCCGCACCCTGCCCGAACGCCTTCCAGGATCGGCTCTGCTTCGACAGTGTGATCACCACCTTCGCGCCGGACGGCCAGCTGAGCTTCAGCAGCTACCTCGGCGGGAGCTTCGACGAGACCACCACGGATGTCGCGCTTGGGCCTGATGGCAGCATCTACCTGACCGGCTACAGCGAGTCGGCGAACTACCCGGTGAGCGCGGATGGCGTGCAGCCCACGCCGCGCTCGGGCACGGAGTTCTTTCTGGCGCACCTCGACCTGCGCGGGGGCGCGGCGCCGACACCCGGCAGGCAGCGCCTCTACCTGCCGATTGTCAGGGGCTAGCCACAGCCGCATCGGCGCTACGCTACTTGCCCTAGAGACAGGCGCCGTAAATTACGGCGTCTGTAGCAGTAGAGGGGTGCGGGCGAGGTTTGCAGTCGCCCTTTCCAGCCCTCACCCCCAGCCCCTCGCCCTCAAGGGGAGAGGGGAGCAGCTGCACCAAAGTGCCTCACTGAGTCGAACGGCGCTATAATGGCCGCATGAGATTGCTACGCCGTGCTCAGGCATTCTGCATATTGCAGATTGCATGTTGCATTCCTATGCTTGCCGCCTGCGCCCCTGCGCCGCTGTCCACCAGCGAGGCGCCCACGGCTTCAGTTGCTGCGGTGACGCCCTCCCCGCTCGTCGTACCCTCCTCCACGCCGCTTCCTCGCTCGCCCTCGCCCAGCGCAGCCCCGCCCACCGCCACCCCCGCGCCTCAGGCGCTCACGCTCTGGGTTGCCGAGGATGGCCCCGCGCTAGACGCTGTTCGCGCCCTGCTTGATGAGCTCGCCGACGAGGCTGTTGGCCCGGTGGAGCTGATCGCGCGCCCCGCCGATGGGCTGCGGCTTAGCCTGGCCACCGCCGCCCTGGTTGGCGAGGCGCCGCCAGACCTGATCTGGGCCGATCAGGAGGCTTTGGCCGGGCTGCTCGCCGACGGCCTGCTCCAGCCCATTGGCGGGCAGGCCGCGCCCGACACGCTGCCAGCACTCGTTGCTGCGGCCACCGCCGACGGCGAGCTCTGGGGCGCGCCTCTGGCCGCACAGGGCGCCCTGCTGCTGCTCTCCAACCGTGCTCTGGTGCCCACCGCGCCCGCCAGCAGCGTCGCTCTGATCGCAGCAGCGCGGGCCGCCGCCAACCCTGAGACGGCCGGGCTCGTGATGGCCTGGGAGGAGGCGCGCTGGCTGCTGCCCTGGCTCTACGCATACGGCGGCGCCCCCCTAAGCGCCGACGGCGCGACGATCACGCTCGACACCCCGGAGCTAGCGGCGGCCCTGGGCTTTCTGCGCGAGCTACACGCCGCCGCCGAGGACGATACCGTGAGCCACGGGGCGGGCCAGCGCCTGTTTGGGCGTGGCAACGCGGCCTACGCCATCGACGGCGATTGGGCTATTGCCGGCTACACGGCCCTGAGCGATACGCTTGATCTGGGCATCGCGCCGCTGCCGGTCGTACCAGCCACCGGTCGGGCCGCCGTCGCCCCCCTCGGCGGGACGTACCTGATGCTACAGCGCGATCTGGCGGGCGAGCAGCGCGAGCGCGCCATTGCCCTGATCGGCGCGCTCAGCGCCCCCAAAACCCAGGCGCGGCTTGCGCTTGCCCTTGGGCGCATACCAGCGCGCCAGGCAGCCCTTGCCGACCCAACGCTGGCGACAAACCCCGCGCTTGTCGCTGCCGCCGCTCGCGCCGCCGCCGCCCCAGGACTCCCCCCCACGTCCGCCGCCCGCTGCGCGCTCTACGGGATCGATGTCTGGCTGCCGAGCCTGCTCGCCGGCACGCGCGAGATCGCCGAGGTCGCAACATCCATGCAGCGCGAGGCCGAGGCGTGCCTCGCACGCGCCGCCCCTTAGCGCACTATTCATCCGCAGATTACGCAGATGACGCAGACGGTGGGCCGCAATCGGATATTAAAGGAGCAACCATGAGCCAGCAGCAATGGACCGCAGTCGACCAGTATCTCACCGACACGCTCGTGCCGGCGGACGCGGCGCTGGACGCGGCGCTTCAGGCTACAGCCGACGCCGGCCTCCCGGCGATCAGTGTGTCCCCGAACCAGGGGCGGCTCCTGCACATCCTGGCCTTAAGCCACGGCGCCCGTAACATCCTGGAGATCGGCACCTTGGGCGGCTACAGCGCGATCTGGCTGGCGCGTGCCCTGCCGCCCGGTGGCCGCCTGATCACGCTGGAGGCCGACCCGCACCACGCCGAAGTTGCCAGGGCAAACCTTGCGCGCGCCGGCCTGGCCGAGGTCGCCGATGTGCGGCTTGGCAAGGCGCTCGACACGCTGCCCCAGCTTGCCGCCGAAGGCCACGACCCCTTCGACCTGGTGTTCATCGACGCCGACAAGGTGAACACCGCCGCCTACTTCGCGTGGGCGCTCAAGCTCACCCGCCGGGGCAGCCTGATCATCACCGACAACGTGGTGCGCGATGGCGCTGTGCTCGACGCCGCAAGCCACGACGCCAGTGTGCAGGGCGTCCGACGCTTCCTGGAAGCTATGGCCGCCGAGCCGCGCGTGGTGGCCACCGCTATTCAAACCGTTGGCAGCAAGGGCTACGACGGCCTTGCGTTTGCGGTTGTGA
>JAYUYB010000822.1:0-6651 GCA_043752655.1 Chloroflexota bacterium | reverse complement strand
CGATTGTGGCCTGATGCATGGTCTTCTCGAGGCCGCGCTTGGTGCGGTAGATCGAGCTGCTGTCGCGGTTGGCCATGCCGGCCGTGCGAGCCTGGAGCACCACCAGAGTGATCAGCACGGCGCTGACGACCATGATGGCAATAAAGAGGGCGATCTCCACAAGCGTACTCCTCAGCGGGCGTTCGAGAGTATTCGTCCGCATATTATACCATAGCTGGCCCGCCGCCTTCTGCGAGGCGCTGCTGCCAGCCCGGGTGCGGCGTATGGTTTCGGGCGGGCGCTTGCCTGGCGGCTGAAGCCGCGGCGAGGGGCGCTTCGCGCCGCGCGTCGGCCTGCACCAACGCCGTGCTGCGTCCGCGTCGGCGGACGCGCGGCCATCGGGCAGCCCGAAACGTTACGCCGCACCCTGCCAGCCCTGCGCGCGAGCGTCCCCTAGGATGCGCCATGCTATACTGGAAGGTATGCCCACCGAGCTGATTGCCGCCGTCGCCGTGCGCGCGACATTAGGGCCTGAGCGCAGCCCCGTTCTCTCCTACAAAGTGCCAGCTCGTCTGAGCGGTCTCGTGCGGCCAGGCCAGCTTGTCTGGGCGCCCCTGCGCAGCCGCCGCGTGCAGGGCGTGGTGCTCGATCTTGGCGGCGCCGCCGCGCACGATGGCGGCCTGCGCGAGCTGAGCGACCTGGCCGACCCCGAGGCCGCTATCACCGAGGCGGGCCTACGCCTCGCCGCCTGGGTAGCAGCCACCTACCGCGCACCGCTCTACGAAGCCCTGGCGCTCCTGCTGCCCCCCGGCGTCGGCCAGCAGTCTGAGCCCACCTGGCGCGTCACACCGGCCGGCCTCAGCGCCGAGCTGGGCGAGCTGCCCGAGCGCGAGCGCGCCATCCTCTACTTCTTGCGCAGCCGCGGGGAGCTTTCTGAGCGCACCATGCGCAAAAGCCTGCGCGGCAGCGACCCCGAGCTGCGTGCCGCCTATGCCGATCTCGCCGAGCGCGGCTTGGTGGCCCGTGGCGCCACCCTAAGCGCCGCCGCCGCCCGACCACGCCTCCAGCGCATCGCCCGCCTGCTGGTGCCCCCGCCCGAGCTGGAGGCCGCCCTGGAAAGCCTGAGCCGCGCCCCGAAGCAGCGCGCCGTCGTGGCCTTGCTCGCCGAGCGCGCCGCAGCCCTGCCGCTCAGCGAGCTCTACGCTGCCGCAGGCGCCAACGCCCAGCTGATGCGCGAGCTGGAGCGGCGCGGCCTCGTGGCTCTAGAGACGCGCGAGATCCGCCGCGACCCGCTCTCCGGCGATGGTGTCCCCCCCGACCAGCCCCCGCCGCTCACGCCCGCCCAGCGCAACGCCTACGAGGTGATTGTGGCCGCGCTGGAGGAGACAAGGAGACAAGGAGACAAGGAGACAAGGAGACAAGGAGAGCTGCTTACGCTCGAACACGGGCTGCTAGCAGCCGATGGTCACAGCGACGGCGCCTTGTCTCCCCCGCTCCCTGGCTCCTTGTCTCCCGTCTTCCTGCTCCACGGCGTCACGGGCAGCGGCAAGACCGAGGTGTATCTGCGCACGATCGCGCGCGCCATGCGGCTCGGGCGCCAGGCGCTGGTGCTTGTGCCGGAGATCGCCCTCACCACGCAGCTGGTGCGCCGCTTTGCCGCGCGCTTCCCCGGCCAGCTCGCCGTGCTGCATAGCGGCCTGAGCCTCGGCGAGCGCTACGACGAGTGGCGGCGCCTGCGCCGGGGCGAGGCCCGCCTGGCGATCGGCTCGCGCTCCGCCGTCTTTGCCCCGCTGCCCGAGCTTGGCCTGATTATCGTAGACGAGGAGCACGAGCTTACCTACAAGCACGATGCTGCCCCGCGCTACCACGCCCGCGACGCCGCCTTGCAGCTGGCCGAGCTCACCGGCAGCGCCATCGTGCTCGGCAGCGCCACGCCCAGCGTGGAGAGCTACCACGCCGCACAGACTGGCCGCTACCGCCTGCTGGTGATGAGCGAGCGCGTGGGCGGCGGCATTGGCGTGGATGGCATGCCCCGCTCGACGCCCCTGCCGCTGCCGCCGGTGCGCATGGTCGATATGCGCCGCGAGCTCCAGAGCGGCAACCGCTCGATCTTCAGCCGCGCCCTCCAGCAGGCGCTCGACGAGACTCTGGAGCGGCGCGAGCAGAGCATCCTGTTTCTGAACCGGCGCGGCGCCGCCGCCTTCGTGATGTGCCGCGACTGCGGCGAGGTGGTGAAGTGCGGCGCCTGCTCCAGCCCGATGACTGTCCACTACGATGAGCAGGACGACCAACGACCGACGACCGACGACCAAAGCTTGCCCACCATCCACCGTCCACCGTCCACCGTCCACCGTCCACCGTCCTCTGTATTGATCTGCCACTCGTGCGGGGCGCGCGGCCCGATGCCCTACGTCTGCCCGCAGTGCATGAGCACGCGGGTGCGCAGCTTCGGCGTGGGTACGCAGCGCGTGGCCGAGGAGGTGGCCGCCATCTTCCCCCAGGCCCGCGTGCTGCGCTGGGACCGCGACAGCGTGAGCGGCAAGGGCGCCCACAGCCGCATGCTCGACAGCCTGCTGCGCCAGGAGGTTGATGTGCTGGTGGGCACCCAGATGATCGCCAAAGGCCTGGACCTGCCCATGGTCTCGCTGGTTGGCGTGGTGGCGGCTGATACTGGGCTCCAGCTGCCGGACTTTCGCAGCGGCGAGCGGGCCTTCCAGCTGCTCACCCAGGTGGCGGGGCGGGCGGGCAGGCGCAGCGCAGGCGCCCAGGTGATCATCCAGAGCTACAACCCGGAGCACTACGCGCTGCTCGCCGCCCAGGAGCACGACTACAAGGCCTTCTTTACGCAGGAGATCGCCTACCGGCGCGAGACAGGCTACCCGCCCTTCAGCAGGCTGGTGCGGTTGGTGTACGCCGGCGGCAGCGAGGGCGTGGCCCGGCGCGAGGCCGAGGCGCTTGGCGAGAAGCTCCAGGCCGAGATCGAGCGGCGCCGCCTAGAGGGCTGGGGCATCGTCGGCCCTGCGCCCGCCTTCATCCAGCGCGCCAGAGGGCGCTGGCGCTGGCATGTCATCCTGCGCGTGCCAACGGGCGCCGACCCGCGTGCCCTCGACGCGCTGCTCAATGCGCTTGGCCCGCTCCATAGCTGGAGCGTGGACGTAGACCCGGCCCATGTGCTATGAGCCGAGCGAAGCTTGAGCCCTGTGCTATAATTGAGCTTAGCTGTTCTGGTAAAGCAAGCCTACTATGAGAGAAAAGGCGATGGCGCTACGACGAATTCTGCGCATTGACGACGAGGTCGACAAGAAGATACTTAAGCTAGTCTGCCGACACGTGAAGCTGCCCGACCGCACCATGCGGCAGCTTGTGGCCGACATGTTCGAGACGATGAACGAGGCCAACGGCATCGGCCTGGCCGCTCCTCAGATCGGCCTGCCCATCCAGCTCTGCGTGATCGAGACCCCCCCGGAGATCGAGGAGCTAGATGACGGCACCGAGGTGGAGGTGGCACCCGCCGAGCAGTATGTGTTCTTCAACCCCAAGATCGTCAAGACCAGCGGCGACGAGGTGATGCGCGACGAGGGCTGCCTCAGCCTGCCTGGCTGGTATGGCTACGTGGCCCGCAACTCCTGGGTCACGGTCGAGTACCAGGACATCAGCGGCAAGTTCCGCCGCATGCGCAAGGCCGATGGCCTGCTCGGCTGGGCCATCCAGCACGAGCTCGACCACCTCAACGGCGTGCTCTACACCGAGCGCATCCGCGACCTCGCCACCTTCCGCGACATCACCAAGGAGCGCGAGGAGAGCGCCGCGCCGGCGTAGGGGCGTAACGTGCCACGCCCCTACCGCGCTGTCCACCCGCCGTCGATCACCATGGCGGAGCCGGTCACGAAGACGGCCTCGTCGGCGGCGAGGTAGAGCGCTGCCGCCGCGATCTCGTCGGGGCGGCCCATGCGCCCCACCGGCTGCCGCGCGTGCAGCTGAGCGCGCACTTCGTCCTCGCGGCCCGCGAAGTTGCGCGCCAGATAGCCCTCCACAAACGGCGTCTGGACGGTGCCGGGGCAGATGGCGTTTGCGCGGATGCCCGTGGTCGCAAAGTCCACCGCGATCGAGCGAGTGAGCGCGATCACCGCGCCCTTGCTGGTGCAGTAGGGCAGCCGTCGCTCGATCCCGATCAGGCCCGCCACCGACGCAATGTTGATGATGCTGCCGCCCGCCGGGGCCTGCGCGAGCATCTGGCGCACCGCCGCCCGCGCGCACAGAAACACGCCCCGCGCGTTCACCCCCATCACCCGCTCCCAATCCTCTAGTGTCGTCTCCAGAATGTTGCCAACGTGGCTCACGCCCGCGTTGTTCACTACCACGTCGAGCCTGCCGTGGCGCTCCACCGTAGCGCTGAAGACCCGCTCCACCTGGGCCTCGTCCACCACATCGCCTACCTCTACCGAGGCGCCGCCACCCGCCGCCTTGATCCGCTCCGCCGTGCCCTCCGCCGCCGCCTGGTCGCGGTCCACCACCACCACCGTGGCGCCCTGGCGCGCGAATAGCAGCGCAATCTCCTGGCCGATCCCCGAGCCAGCCCCGGTTACGAGTGCCGTCTTGCCGTCGAGTCGAAACATGGGTGGGCCTGCTTTCTTTTATGCTGCGCTGGGCAGGCGATAGAAGCGCCGTGCGTTCTCGGCCCAGAGCTTGCGCTGCGCGCTGGGCGTAAGCTCGCTCGTGAGCACATCCAGGGTCGCCACCCAGCGGCGATACTCCGAGGCCAGCAGCACCACAGGCCAGTCGCTGCCGAAGGCCACCCGCTCCTCGCCAAAGACCGCGATGGCGTGGGCGATGTAGGGCGCGATGCTTTCTGTCGTCCAGCTGCCGTGCTCCGCCTCTGTCACCACGCCGCTCAGCTTGCAGACCACGTTGGACAGCGCCGCCAGCTCGGCCAGCTGCGCGCCCCACGGCTCCCGCTCGCCAGCCCTGATGCCCGGCTTGGCGATGTGGTCGAGCATGAAATGCACCTCAGGGCAGCGCCGCACCAGCTCAATCGTTGGCCCGAGCTGATGATGGACGATGCAGAGGTCGCAGGAAAGGCCGTAGTCGGGCAGCTGGCGCACGCCCTCCACAAAGCCTGGGCGCAGGCAGAATGCCGGGTCGGCCTCGCCCTGGGTGAGCCGCCGCACACCGCGCACCAGCGGGCTCAGGCGCACCAGGTCGTCGAGGTAGCTGCGCACGCGCAGCCCATCCTCAAGGGGCGCGAAGGCCACAATCGCCTGGAGTCGCGGGTCAACGACGGCCTGCTCGGCCACCAGGCGCACCTCGGTGAGCGCGTAGGCCGGGGCCACATCCACCTGCACGTAGACAAACGCCTCCACTGGGAGGCCGACGGTGTGGGCCGTGTACTCCGCGAGGCCGAAGGGCCGTTCGAGCGTGGCGTTACCGTCGAGCCAGGGGATGCGCAGCCGCTGCGGGTCCCAGAGATGCACGTGGGCGTCGATGATCGGGGTCTCAGGCATCTGGTGTGTCCCCCTTGCGCGACTTACGGCCGTAGCTCAGCTCGGCGCCGCCGGTGAGCAGATGATCTACGCCGGTGGTGAAGCTGGCCTCGGCGGCCAGAAAGAGGCAGAGCTTGCCTGCCTCGTCGGGGGTGCCCATGCGGCCAAGCAGCTGTGCCGCCTCGCCTGCGGCGCGGGTTGCGGCCGGGTCGGGCGAGCTGTCGATGCCTTCTTGCCAGAGCGGCGTAAAGATGTTGCCGGGCGAGACGCTGTTCACGCGCACGTCGTGGGCGGCCTCGTCGATGGCGAGGGCCTTGGTGAGCGCGATCACGGCGCCCTTGGTGGCGACGTAGGTGGTGGCGTGGAGCTGGGCCATGCTGCCCACCAGGCTGCCAAGGTTGATGATATTGCCCTGCGTTTTGCGCAGGTACGGCAGGGCGAACTTGCAGGCGGCAAAGACGCTCACAAGGTTCAGGTCGAGCAGGGCGCGAAACTCCTCTAGCGAGAAGTCGTCGATCGGCTTGGAGGGCGGGTGCCAGCCGGCGTTGTTGATCAGGCAGTCGAGCCGACCATAGCGGCGCACGGTGGCGTCGATCAGCGCGCGCAGCTGCTCCGCGTCGGACACATCGCAGCTGTGAAAGAAAGCCTCGCCCGGCCCGCGCGTCGTGAGCTCGGCGGCCATTGCGTCGCCCTCGCCCGCGTGTTGCGAGCAGAAGACCACCTTCGCCCCCGCTCCCACAAAGGCGCGCACGCAGCCAGCCCCGATCCCTCGCGTGCCCCCCGTGATCAGCGTCACTCGGTCGTTGTAGCGCATAAGATGTTCCTGAGCTTCCGGGAAGCTGCTTCACGCGAGCAGCGCCTCCACCTCGGCGCGGTGGGGCGGGTTGGCGCCTGGCCTGGTGCAGTTGATGGCGGCCACGGCGGCGGCGAAGCGCAGAGCGGTGGCGACCTGGTCGTCGGGGAGCGCCTCCAGCGTGGCCCGCGAGCGCACGCCGAGCTCCGCGAGGCGGGTGAGCATGCCGCCGTTGAACGAGTCGCCGGCGCCCACGGTGTCGGCGACGGTGATCGGGAAGGCGGCGGCGCGCAGGTGGCGGGCGTCGGGGGCGCGGGCTGCCAGCACCCCGGCGCCGCCCTGCGTGATCACCACCAGGGCCGGGCCTTGGGCCAGGAGCGTAACGATGGCATCCTCCAG
>JAYUYB010000821.1:0-6706 GCA_043752655.1 Chloroflexota bacterium | reverse complement strand
CGACAGCTCGGCGCTCAGCGAGGTGAGGAGATCCATGCACAGCTCGAAACAGGGCTGATCGGTGCGACCAGCCCACACGCGCAGTTCCGCCCCGAGGGGGTGGTAATGCGCTACGAATATATCTATGTTATAGCATAGTTATCACGCCTCGGCGCCGCCCGCCGCCCCCACGCAGGGCTGCTGCAAAATAGGATCAGGGATGTCTGGACCACGAAGGGCGCGAATGCGGCGAACCGCCACGAACGCGGAGGCACGAAGCTGGGCGTGCCCGGCTTCGCGTCTTTCGTATCTTTCGCGCCCTTCGTGGTCCAGATGTTCGCGCCCTTCGTGGTCCAGACGTTCGCGCCCTTCGCGGTCCAGACGTTCGCTCACGCCACGCGCACCACCACAAGCGTCATATCGTCGTGGGTGGGAGCGCCCGCGCTAAAGCTGTGGACATCGGCGAGGATGCGCTCGATCAGCTCGTCGGGCGGCATGTGGCCCATGCACGCCACGAGCTGCTCCAGCCGCTCGAAGCCGAACAGGCTGCGCTGCTGGTCGTGGGCCTCGACGATGCCGTCGGTGTAAAACACCAGCGTGTCGCCCGCGCGCAGCTCTAGCTCCATCTGGGTGAACGTGGTGTCCCGCACGATGCCAAGCGGCAGGCCGGGCGGGGTCTCCAGGTAGGCGGTGCTGCCGTCGGCGCGGCGCAGCAGTGGGCTCAGCTGCCCGCCCGAGGCCATGCTCATGCGCCGCTGTCCGAGGTCGATCAGGGCGTAGCTCAGGGCCACAAAGCTATTGCGCGGCACATCGTCTACCAGCCAGCGGTTCGTCTCCGTAAGCACCACCCACGGCGTCTCGTGGTTGCGGGCCTCGGAGCGCGAGGTAGAGCGGGCCACGGCCATGAGCATGGCGGCGGGCAGCGACTTGCCGCTCACGTCGCCGACAACCACGCCAACCCGGTCGCCAAGGTCGATCAGATCGTAGAAGTCGCCGCCGGTCTCACGGGCGGGCAGGCAGCGCGCGGCCAGCTCTAGCCCCTGCACGGCGGGCAGCTGCCGAGGGAACAGATTCGACTGGATGCGCCGCGCGATCTCCAGCTCCTGCTCTACGCGCGTCACCGACTCCTGGTAGAGCCGGGCATTCTCGATCGCGACAGCGGCGTGGTTGCCGAAAGTGCGGGCTACCTCTACATCGCGCTCGGTGAAGACGCGGGGTGGGGTTGTGGCGCCCTCGAAGGCTCGCGAGTCGATGTTGAGCACGCCGAGCACGCGGTCACGGGCGATCAGAGGCACGCCAAGCCAGGCGTGGATATTGGCAGAGGTGGGCAGCCGCATCCAGGCCAGATCGTCCTGGCCAGCCACGTAGAGCAGCGCCTCGCGGCGGCGCACCACATCACCAGCGGCGGTGCCCTCCAGGGGCAGGCTGATCCGTGGCTCCACCTCGGGGTTGCGGCCGCGTGCGGCCACCATGCGCAGCTGGAGCCCGTCGAGCAGCATGATCGAGGCGGTGTCGTAGGGGATCAGCTTGTTCAGCTCGCCGAGCACTAGGCGCAGCACCTCGTCGGGGTCGAACGATGAGCTGAGCACGCGGGCCATCTCGCGCAGCGTGTCGGCGGTGCGGCGCTGCTCCTGCTCGGCGGCGAAGAGCTGCGCGTTCTCCACGGCGGCCGCAACCGAGGTGGCCACGCTCTGCATCAGCTCCAGCTCCTCGTCGCTGAAGATCATAGGCCCGTTGTAGCTGTCCAGCGAGATCGTGCCAAAGACCTGGTCGCGGCTGATCAGCGGCACCACCACAAGCGACTGGATGCTGAGCGAGCGCCAGAGCTCGCGTGAGGCGAGGGCCAGCGGGTCGCGCTCAAAGTCGTTGATCACGGCGGGGCGGCGCGTGGCAGTGATCGTCGCGATCAGCAGATCGTCGCGCAGATCGAGGCGCGTGCCGGCCAGGCCCGTCTCGGGGTACTCGGCCACCACCACGCCCTCGCCCGCGCCCGTGAGGATCACGGTGCCGGTGTGGTCGGCCCAGAAGAGCCGCATCAGCTCACGCGAGGCGATCTCCAAGATCTCCTGCTGGTCGAGGCGGGCCGAGAGCAGCGAGGCGATCCGGTTCACCAGCTCAAGCCGGTGGGCCTGGCGCTCGGCGGCCTCGGCATGCGCCTGGGCGGCGCCGGTCAGTCTGTCGCGCTCGTCGAACAGGCGCACCTTTTGCACGCCGAGGCTCACGTGGCTGGCCACCTGGCTCAGAAAGTCGATCGTCTGGCTGTCGTAACGCCCGGCGCGGTAGTCCTGGATGCAAAGCACGCCGATCAGCTCGCCGTCGCGGGCGACCACGGGCACGCCAGCCCACGAGCGCACCGGGTTAGCCGGGCCTATGGGCCGGGGCTCGATCCCGCGCCGCAGCAGCTCGGGGCGCTGCTCCACGAGATCCTGGAAGAGCAGCGGCTCGCGCTGGGTGAAGATCCAGTCGCTCATCGAGCCGGGGGCCATCTTCTGGCCCACCAGGTCCATCTGCATCCACTGTCCCTGCTCCACAAAGACGGCGTTGGTGATCATGCGACTCTCGGGCTCGCAGACGATCAGGGCGAAGACCGACGCGCCCGTGAGGTCGCTAAAGACGCGATACACTTCGGTGAGCATCTTGTCGAGGTCGTAGGAGGCGGTGACAAGCTGGCCGATCTGGCCGATCGCCTCCAGCTCGGCGATCTGGCGCTCGCGCTCATCCAGCAGGCGCGTGTTCTCCACCACCACCGCGATCTGGTTGGCGACCGAGCTGGCAAGGTTTACGGTGTGAGCGTCGAAGCTGCGCGGCGCAAAGCCGAACAGGCTGAGCGTGCCGATCACCACCGCGCCGATCGTGAGCGGCAGCACCATAGAGCACTCAAACGGGGGATAGATCTCCAGAGGGATGCGCGCGCCGCTCCCGCTGGCCTCGTAGAAGCCGCGCCAGTTCTGGCCGATCAGCGTGGGGCGACCCGTCGCCACAACCTCGCGAATGGGGCTGCTGGCGAGGGCCGAGCGATGCGTGCGCTCCGTGTACGTGGCGGAGAAGCCACGCTGCGCGTAGAGCACCAGCTGCTCGCGGGGCGCATCAAGCAGGCGCACGTTACCGGCGTCGAGCTTGAAGAGGCCGAGTACGACATCGAGCGCGGCCTCGAGCATGGCTGTGAGCGGGCGGCGCACCACCAGGCCTGCGGAGATAGCGCCGAGCGCGGCGATCTCCTCGGTGCGGGCGGAGACCTGCTCGGCGAGCGTGGCGCTGAGGCTGCCCTGGCGCTCGATCAGGGCCACATTCTCCAGGGCCACGGCCACCACGTTGGCCATGCGCTGGAGCAGGTCGCGATGGGCCTCAGTATAGATTCCGATCTGGTAGCTCTGGAGCGAGATCACGCCCACGGCGTCGGCGCCGATCAGCAGGGGCACACCGAGCCACGCGCGTGAGCGCCGCTCCACGTTGCCGAAGGCCACGCGGGGCTGCGTCGGGTCGCGCTCGGCCACAAGGTCGCGAAAGAGCATCGGCTCGGCCGTGCGCACAATCGTGCCGGTGAGATAGCCGTACTCCAGATCCTCAAGGAACTGGGCCTCGCCCTCGTCCACCAGGTAGGCGCACTTAAAGTACTCAGGGCGGTCGTCGCAGAAGGCGATGTAGACGGCGTCGAAGGCGAAGACCTCGGCGAGCTCGCGGGTGATGGCCGCGAAGATCGCGCGGAAGTCGGGGCGCTCGCGGCAGGCGAGGCTAATATTGTAGAGCGCGGCGAGCACGCGCTGATCACGCTCCTGCTGGCGGCGCAGCAGCGCGCGCTGGCGCTCAAGCTCGGGTGGGTTACGCCTGATGGCAGTCCTGGGCATGGCAGTGTGCAGGAGTCAGGTAGGGACGCACTATAGCGCGCCCGTACTCAGGTAGGGACGCGCTGTGGCGCGCCGTACGGGCCAGGCGTCAGTTTGCTCAGGTAGGGACGCGCTATAGCGCGCCGTACGGGCCAGGAGTCAGTTTGTCCCTGGTGGATTGGGAACTGTGGACTGTAGACTGCCCCTGACTACTGACTACTGTCAAAGGGGAGCATTGTCACTGTCGCGTCCACGTCGCCGACGCGCACCACGGTGCCGGGCTCGGCGTGGGCGGTGCGCACGTAGGCCAGGCCGATCAGGCCGTGGCGCGGCGACTCGGCGAGGCTGGTCAGGTCGCCGGCCTCTTTGCCGCCAACGGCGAGCTTTGCCAGGGGCGTCTGTGGCTCGGCGGCAAGCTCGGGCGGCTGCGCAAAGCGCAGGCCGCGCAGCTGCTTGGCGAGGCGGCCGCGGCTCTCCATGCGCGCGATGATCTCCTGGCCCACGTAGCAGCCTTTGTTGAAGCTCACCGCGCCCCAGAGGCCCGTCTCCAGCGGGATGTACTCCAGCGACAGCTCGTGGCCGTAGGCGGCCTGGCCCTGCTCCACCCGCAGCACCTCGTGGGTGGCCTCGTCGAGCGGGGTGGCGCCCGCCGCCTGGAGGGCCACGCCAAGCTCGGCCAGCGCCGCAGGCGCGGCGATCAGGCTGAGGCCAGCGCCGCCGATGGGCAGCGTGCGCGCCACGTAGAGCGGCGCCTCATGCCAGCTGGCCGCCACGATCCCGAAGGGCGGCAGCTCCGCGCCGGGCAGGCCCAACGCGGCGAGCAGCGCGGTGGCGCGCGGCCCGTAGAGCGTGAGCTGGCCGAGCGCGGCGCTGGCATCCTCGGCCTGCACCTTGTCGTTAAAAAAGATATTTTTGCGCAGGTAGCTGAAGATCGCGCGTCCGCGGCCTGGGCTCGTTATCAGGAGCAGCGCGTCGTCGAGGCAATGCACCGTGAGCAGATCGATGATGCGCCCGATCGGGGTGGTGAGCACCGTCTGGGTGCCCTCGCCGGGCTTGAGCCGCTCGATATGGTTTGACGAAAGCCGGTGGAGCAGCGCCGCACGGTCGCGGTCGCGCATCCAGACCCGGCCAAGGGCCGCGCTGTCGTAGAGCGCCGCGCCATCCAGGGCCGCGCTGTAGGCGGCCAGATCGGGGCGGGCGACCAGCGCCGTTACACTCTCGGTCATATGGGGATGTCCCCTTTTTGACGCCCCCGGCGGGGCGCTTTCACCTTGTGTTCACACTTATCATACCACACCGGGGTGGGCAAAGGCGCCCATGGCCGCGCGGGCCAGGCGTGCGCCCAGCATCAACGACCGCCATCCACAGCGGCAAGAAACGCGCGCACGGCATCCGCCACGCTCAGCTCCCCCGCCAGGATGCGCTCGTAGTAGGCCGGGATAAAGTCGTACATCAGCGAATCGCCCGTCTCCAGCTCGCGCAGCATGATCTGGCCTTGAGGGCCGACGCCCGCCTGCATGCCGCTCTCGTGAAAGACGCACGTTGTGATCGTCACATTGTACGGCACGCGCACGATCTCGGCCTCCCAGGTGCCCCGCCGCCCGCGCGTAAGCCGGGCGTAGGCCGCGCGCGTGTCGCCATCGAAGGGCAGCCCCACGGCGCCCACATTCACCACCAGCGTGCGGCCGAGCCGCCGGATCAGCGGCGAGTGCGTGTGGCCCACACAGAAGATCGTCGCCGTCGGGTCGATCTGCTCGCGCAGCTCGGCGTCCGCGCTGTGGCGCGTGATACCGTCGCGATCATGGCGCGCCGAGGCGTGGTAGACTGCGAGTAGCTCGCCATCGAGATCGATGTTCAGACGCTCCGGCAGCGCGGCGATCAGGTGCAGCCTGTCGGCCACCTGTCCGTACGCCCACGCCACAATCAGGCTCACCGCGTGGCGCGGCCCGCTGCGTGGGAAGTCGGGCCGCAGGCGATCCTGCGCGTACTGGAGCATGTAGCGCTCGTGGTTGCCACGGATCACACGCCAGCCGCGCTCCGTCGCCATGCGCAGCGTTAGGTCGAGGCACTCGCGTGACTGCGGGCCACGGTTCACCATGTCGCCCGCAACCACCACCATGTCCGGCCCCCATCCGTCCAGGTCGTCGATCACCGCGTGCAGCGCCGCGAGGTTGCCGTGAATATCTGCGAGGACAGCAATTTTCATAGGTAGGTAGAGTCTAGCCGGTTTCCAGCACCCGGTCAATCCGACACGGGGCGGGCCGACAGGGAGTCCCCGTGGCCGAGCGTACAACCACCGTCGCCCACAGCGCGCCAGAGCGCCGCGCAGCCGCAGCCGCCTTCGCTCCCTGGCTCTTCGTGCTGCTCTGGAGCACCGGCTTCATCGGCGCCCGCTTCGGGCTGCCCTACATCGAGCCCTTCACCTTTCTCGCCATCCGCTTCGCCATCGCCTCCACGCTGCTTGCCCTGATCGCCCTGGCCCTGCGCTCGCCCTGGCCGCGCAGCCCGTCGCAGCTCGGCCAGATCGCGATAACAGGGCTGCTGCTGCACGCCGGCTACCTCGGCGGAGTTTTCTTCGCCGTGGATCACGGCATGACGGCGGGCCTGAGCGCTCTGATCGTCAGCCTGCAGCCCGTGCTCACCGCCGTGATCGCCCAGCGCACCCTCGGCGAGCACGTCAGCAGACGCCAGTGGGCCGGGCTCGCCCTCGGGCTCGTGGGCGTCGCGCTGGTGGTGGGCGAAAAGCTGCTCGCGCCCGGCGTCGCCGCGCCTGTAGTCACCGCCGTCACCCTCGCCGCCTGCCTGATCGCCCTCGTGAGCACTACGCTCGGCACGCTCTACCAGAAGCGCTTCGGCAGCGGCATGCCCCTGCTCAGCGGAACGGCGTTGCAGTATGTGGCCGC
>JAYUYB010000820.1:0-2670 GCA_043752655.1 Chloroflexota bacterium | reverse complement strand
TCCCAGTACTACTCCCCAGCTACCTCCTCCGAGGTATGACGCCTCGCCACCGGCGCGCTATGGTGGTGAAGCGTTGTGTCGTGATGAAGGAGGAAACCCATGGGAATGCCTAGCTCAGCCCTGAGCCGGAACGAGCCGACCGCAGGGGCAGCCACACGCTCGCCTCTGGCAACTGCTCGCCTCGCCGGCGTGCTCTATCTGCTGATCGCCGCCGCCGCCGCCGTCGCCCACGCCTACGTGCCCGCACAGCTGATCGTCGCCGGCGACGTCGCCGCAACGGTCGGCAGAATCGCGGCCAACGCGCCGCTCTTTCGGCTCGGCATCGTCGCCGAGTACGTCATCCTGCTGAGCGAGGTCGCACTCTGCGTGCTGTTGTATGTCCTGTTTCGGCCGGTGAGCGTGTCGCTGGCGCTCATGATGACAAGCTTCCGGCTGGTGATGACGGCCATCCACGGGGCGAACATGCTCAACCAGTTCGTGGTGCTGAACCTGAGCGGCGGGGGCGACACAGCGGCGCTCTTCGCGCCCGGGCAGCGGGAATCGCTCGTGGCCCTCTTCCTCGACGCCTACGGCGCCGGCTTCGCGATTGGGATCGTCTTCCTGGTCCCTCACGTCTTTTTGCTCGGCTATCTCGTCTTCGTGTCGGGCTTCCTGCCGCGCCTGCTCGGCGTGCTGCTGCTTGTGGCGGGCTGCGGCTACCTCCTGGACAGTGTGGCGCTGCTGGTGCTGCCCGGCTACGCCGAGACGCCCGCCCTCGTGGCGCTGGTGATCGCAGTCGCAGAGATCGCCTTCCCCCTGTGGCTGCTGATCAAAGGCGTTGCTGTCGAGCGGTGGCAGCAGCGCGCATAGGAACGCCTCGATGCCAGGCAGCGTGGCCTGGCCCTATAATGGAGCTATGTCCACCCCTCTGCTGGCGACAAAGCTGTACCGCCCCCCGCCGCAGCCGAACAGTGTGCTTCGGCGGCGCCTGCTCGCACAGCTCGACGACGGGCTACGGCGCAACCTGACGCTGATCGCCGCGCCTGCCGGCTCTGGTAAGACCACGCTGCTCAGCCAGTGGCTCCCCGAGGGCGCGCGGCCGGTCGCCTGGCTGACGCTCGACGAAGGCGATCGCGAGCCCGCACGCTTCCTGGCCTACCTCGTGGCCGCGCTGCAGGGCCTTGTACCGCAGCTTGGGGCCGGGCTGATGGCCGCCCTGCTCGCTCCACAGCCGCCGCCGCCTGCCGCAGCGGTACCTGAGCTGATCAACGCGCTCGCCGCGCTCGCGCAGCCGATCGTTCTGGTGTTCGACGACTATCATCTGGTCAACTCGCCGCCGGTCGATGCGGCCCTCAGCCTGCTGCTGGCCCACCAGTCGCCCCAGATGCACCTGGTGATCGCCACCCGCGAGGACCCACAGCTGCCCCTGGCTCGCCTGCGCGCCCGTGGCGCGCTGACTGAGCTGCGCGCCGCGGATCTGCGCTTCACCCCGTTTGAGGCGGCTGAGCTGTTTAACCAGACGGAAGGGCTCAGCCTGCTGGCGGAGGAAGTCACAGCCTTAGAGCGCCGCACCGAGGGCTGGGCCGCCGGCCTCCACCTGGCCGCGCTCTCCCTGCGGGGCCATCAGGACGCCGCCAGCTTCGTGCGCTCCTTCTCCGGCAGCCATCGCTTTGTGCTCGACTATCTGCTCGAAGAGGTGCTCCGGCAGCTGCCCGCACCCATCCAGCAGTTCTTGCTCCGCACCGCGATCCTTGATCGGCTCTGTGGCCCACTGTGCGACGCGCTCCTTGAGGCACTCCCCGGCACGGGGCAGACGACCCTCCACGCCATTGAGCGGGCCAATCTGTTCCTCGTTCCCCTCGACGACGAGCGGCGCTGGTATCGCTACCACCACCTGTTTGGCGAACTGCTGCGGCAGCGCCTCCCGCAAGACGGGGGCTTGTCCGAGGGCGACATCGCCGGGCTCCACGCCCGGGCGAGTGTCTGGTATGAGGCCCAGGGTCTGATGCTTGAGGCGCTGCATCACGCCGCTGCGGCGGCTGACCCCGCCCGTGTCGCCGCTCTGGCCGAGCGCTCGTGGGAGCAGATGAACAGCGGCTTCCAGTCGGCCGCCTGGTGCCGCTGGGTGCGGCAGCTGCCAGAGGTGGTGCTGCGAGCTAGGCCCGTGCTCTGCGTGCAGTACGCCTCGGCGCTGATGGACGCTGGCGAGGTCGAGGCCAGCGAGGCCCGGTTGCGGGACGCCGAGCGCTTGCTGGCCGTGCCGCAGGGCAGTGCCGAGCAGCCGCTGGTGGCTGTCCAAGCGCAGTTCGCCACGCTGCCGGCCCAGATCGCTATCATCCGGGCCTACAATGCCCAGGCCCAGGGCGATTTCCTCGCCGCGGCGCAGCACGCCTCCGTCGCCCTCGCCCACCCTGCTGATGTGCAGCCGCTGCTGCGCGCCCAGGCGATGGCGCTGCTCGGCTTCTCCTACTGGGCCGAGGGCGATCTCGACGCAGCCCAGCGGGCCATCGGCTCCTGGATCGAGCACACGCGCGAGGCCGGCAACCTCGCCTTCGCGCTGGCCAGCGGCTTCTACCTGGCAGAGATTCGGCTTGCCCAGGGCCAGCTGCGCGAGGCGGCCAGGCTGTGTCGGCAGTTGCTGCAGCTGGTGCCGGCAGACGACGAGGCCGCCAGACTGGCCGTGCCGCACCT
>JAYUYB010000819.1:0-6731 GCA_043752655.1 Chloroflexota bacterium | reverse complement strand
CCGGCATCGGCGTGGCCCTGGTGCCGCGCCTCGCCATGCTGGGCGCGAGCGACCTTGTGCCGCTGCGCGTCTGCGACCAGCGGCTCACCCGCACGCTCGGGATCGTCTGGCGCGGCGACCGGGCCGCCTCGCCAGCGGCGCGCGCCCTGCGCGAGTTTCTGGTGGAGCAGCTGCGGCGGAGCTGAGACAAGGAGACAAGGAGACAAGGAGACCGCCCGTCGTTGCCGATAGGCGCTCCTTGTCTCCCTGTCTCCCGAGCGAGCGCAGCGAGCGATGCTCCCTGTCTCCTGCTCTCTCCGCTCACCCCGCGATCCGCTCCAGCCGCGCGAAGCTCGCCAGCAGGCGGCGCTCGCGGTCGGCGAAGCTAACGGTGACCTCCTCGTCGCCATCGACGAGGCGGCTGCTCATCACCAGGCCCTCGCCGAAGGTGGCGTGGCGCACGCGCTGGCCAACGAAGAAGCTCACCTCGGTGGGCGCGGCGGCCTTCGGCTCGCGCGGTGCGCCGCTGGAGGACGCGCCCCCGCCACTCCACGAGGCGCCGCCGCGCTGGGCTGTGCTTCCAGCCCCGCCACGCCCCTGGCCCTGCCCGCGACTAGCGCCTGCCCCGCTGCGCCCAGTGAACATCCCCGACTGCGGCGAGGCCGTAGTGTTTCCGCGCTTGATCGGCAGCTTGAGCAGCTCGCGCGGGATGTCGGCCAGGAAGCGCGAGGGCGTGCTCACATTGGTGCGGCCGTAGCTGGTGCGGCGGAAGGCGTAGCAGAGGTAGAGCCGCCGCTTGGCCCGCGTCATGCCGACGTAGAGCAGGCGGCGCTCCTCCTCCAGCTTGTCACGCTCGTCGATGGAGCGGCTATGGGGCAGCAGGCCCTCCTCCAGACCGATCAAGAAGACGACGGGGTACTCCAGACCCTTCGCCTGGTGCAGCGTGATACAGGTGATCGCGTCCGCCTCGGGGTCGAGCTTGTCGACATCAGCGACAAGCGCCACCTCCTCCAGGAAGGTCTGAAGCTGCACCTCAAGCGGCAGATTGATGTAGTCGCCGGCAACAGTGCGCAGCTCCTCGACGTTAGCCCAGCGGTCGTCGCCCTCCTCGGCGCTGTACTCGCGCACCAGGGCCTCACGCACGCCGACCCGCTCCAGGACGCGGTCGATCAGCTCGCCGAGCGGCAGCTCGCGCCGGGCGGCGATCAGCTCCTCCAGCAGGTGCAGAAAGCCGAGCAGCGCCGTGTTGGTGCGGGTGTTGAACGGCGAGCGCACGCCCTCGGTGTCCAGCTCTTTGAGCGCCTGGTAGACTGGCACGCCGAGCTCGGAGGCCCAGCGGGTGAGCTCGGCCTCGCTGCGCTCGCCGATGGCGCGGCCAGGCCAGTTGAGCACTCTGGTGAGGCTCACGCTGTCGTAGGGGTTGTGGGCGAGGCGCAGGTAGGCGAGCACATCCTTGATCTCTTTGCGCTCGTAGAAGCGCGTGCCGCCCACGATCTGGTAGCGCAGGCCGCGCCGGATCAGCGCCTCCTCCAGGGCGCGCGACTGCGCGTTGGTGCGGTACATCACGGCGCAGTCGCGCAGGCTCACGTCGCCAGAGGCCACCATGCGCGAGATCTCGTCCACCACAAAGCCCGCCTCCTCGTCCTGGTCGTAGCCCTCGTGGAGCGACACCTGGAGCCCCTCACCGTTCTCGGTCCAGAGGTTTTTGAGGTGCTTGCGCTTGTCGCCGGCGTTGATCACCGCCTGGGCTGTGTCGAGGATGGACTGGGTGGAGCGGTAGTTCTGCTCCAGCAGGATCACCTGAGCGTCGGGGTAGTCTTGCTCGAACTGGCGGATGTTGCGCACATCGGCGCCCCTCCAGCCGTACACACTTTGATCGTCGTCTCCGACTACGAAAAGATTACGTTTTTTAGTAGCAATTTGTTTAATAAGAATGTACTGGGCACGATTAGTGTCCTGGTACTCGTCCACAAGGAGGTAGGTGTAGCGCTCGTGGTAGCGCTCCAGCACGGCGGGGTTCTGGTCGAAGAGGCGCACCGTCTCTACCATCAGGTCGTCGAAGTCGAGGGCGTTGCTCTCGCGCAGCAGCGCCTGGTAGCGCTCGTAGCAGCGGGCGACGATCTCGTCGTAGTAGGTGCGGTTGAGGCGGGCGTACTCGGCGGGGGAGACGAGCTCGTTTTTGGCGCTGGAGATGCGGGCGTGGATGGCGCGCGGCGGGTTCTGCTTCTCGTCGAGGTTGAGGTCGCGCAGGACGCGGCGCATCAGGCGCTCCTGGTCGTCGCTATCGTAGATCGCGAAATCGCGCTCGCGGCCGAGGTGCTGGATGTCGCGGCGCAGGAAGCGCGAGCAGATGCTGTGGAAGGTGCCCACGGTGAGCGCCTGGGCGGCGCCTTGGCCGATCAGCGCCTCCAGGCGCTCCTTCATCTCACGGGCGGCCTTGTTGGTGAAAGTGACAGCGAGGATGCTGTATGGGTCCACGCCAACCGTCTTGATCAGGTAGGCGATGCGATGGGTGAGCACGCGGGTTTTGCCGCTGCCGGGGCCAGCGAGCACAAGCACGGGGCCGGTAATGGCCTCGACGGCGCGGCGCTGGGCGGGGTTAAGCCCCTGGAAGAGTTCGGACATAGTGGCCCCCTGGTGAGCAGCAGCGGGCGAACCTGTGTTCGCCTGCGCCTCTATGGTAGGGGGATGGGCCTAACCTGTCAAGCGCCAGGCATGTTGTCCACAGATGCCACCGATTTCCGGCCTATTGCTGGCCCCAAGAGGATGCTGGGTGCGTCGGCCCTGTCGCCTGTTCCCTGTCCCCTGTCCCCTTCCTACCGGCTGGGCGCGGCGACGGCGATCATGCGCGGGCTGCCGCTGCCGTAGTCGTCGAGCTCGTAGGAGCCGTAGAGGTTGCGCAGCGTGAAGCCGGCGCGGGCGAGCAGGTGCTCGAGCTCGAAGCGGTAGAGCCAGCGCAGTGTGAAGCGCATCGTGTGCCGGGTGAGCTGGCCGTCGGCGGCGGTCTCGTCGTAGAGATAGGTGACGCGGCTAAGCTGGGCGGCGGCGTCGCTGTCGATCGCGACGAACTTCTGCACGTGGCGCCCGTCGAGCTGGTACTCGCGGTCGAGCACGAGGCGGTTGTCCTCGCGGGCGATCTCGCGCGGATCGGGGTTGAAGAGGTCGATCACAAGCAGGCTGCGGCGGTTGAGGGCGCGACGCACATTGGCGAGCGTGGCGAGCTGATCGCGCACCTCGTCGAGATGCATGAACGAGTTGACGGCCACAAAAGCCAGGGCGAAGCTATCGGGCGGGAGCGGCAGGGCGCGCACGTCGCCCTCCAGCAGCGTCACGCGCTGCTCCAGTCCTGCCTCCATCACCTGAGCGCGGGCGATCTCCAGCATGGCGGGCGAGAGATCCACGCCGGTGATGGTGAAGCCGGACTCGGCCAGGGGCAGCAGCACACGCCCGGTGCCGCACATCAGCTCCAGAATAGGGCCGCCGCTGCGCCGCGCCATCTCGTGGAGGAAGGGCAGATCGTCATGGTAGTCGCGAAAGTCGGCGTCGTAGTAGCGGGCGAATGGGTCGTAGGCGCTCATGGCACGGCGCCTAGCAGGAGCACAGCGGCAAGGAAGAGGCCGCCGACCACGAGCAGGCCGATGATGCCAAACGTGAGGAGGCGCGGGTGGATGATCGGCTCGAAGCGGGGCGGCCCCGGCAGCTCCTGGCCCAAGGGCATACGTGGCAGAGGGTTTGCGCCGGTTGAGGGTCGCGGCAGTTCGCTCATGCGTGGCGCGGTGGTGCTGCTGGGAGGCGGCAGCGTGGTCATGGTCGGCAGGCGCGGCTCACTGGAGGCGCGGTCCTTGCCGACGTTGCGGGCCACCGAACCGACGACGCTGCCAATCACGGAGAGGCCGACCGCGACCGCAATCAGCATCGGCGTCGTGATGGGCAGCCCGGTCGCCTGGGAGAGCCAGGCGGCCACAGGCGGCAGCAGGCGCGAGCCAAACACGAGGAAGACAAAGAGCACCCAGCCGATCCAGCTGTTGCCACCACGTCCGCGCTGCTGCATGATACCAAATCCTCCTGGTGCGGCCCCACTGACGGTGGACGGTGGACGGTGGACGGTGGACGGGCGTTGCAACTCACCAAACCGTTGTTTATTGTAGCACGCCCTCTGGCGCCACCACCGCCAGATCGGGGGCGGGCAGCCCGTCGGCGCCGAGCGCCATGAGATGCAGGAACCAGCGCCATGGGTCATCGGCGCCCGCGTGCTCGCTCAGCACCAGCACGTGGTTGAGCCCAGGGCGCAGCTCGCCCGGCGCCGTGCGCGACCACGCTCGGTTAGCCTGGAGGCGGCTGCTGGGGATGTGCTGCTCAGTGAGCAGCTCGACGCCGTTTAAGTAGATTCGGACAGGCACCGGCGACTGGTAGGCCAGGCGAGCTTGGCGAGCGTCGGGGCTGCGCAGCGTGGCGGCGGCGTAGCCCACCAGCGACGTGCCCCGGCTCGCGAGGCTGTAGCGATCAAGCGGCACGTTGTAGCGCTCGGTGAGGTTTTGAAATTCGCCATGAGTCGGGGCGTGGGCGTGCAGATTCCATGGCAGCGCGGGGCGCGGGGCGCCGTGCTCGTCGAGCAGATCAGCAAGGGCGTAGGGGCGCTCGGCGGGAGCGGAGAGTGTGCGCCAGGCGCCGACACTGGGGAAGAGCGTCTGCGAGGTAAAGCGCTCCTCCAGCACGCGGCCGCGCCAGGTGAGGCGCAGGTCGAGCGACCAGCGGCGGGTAGCGGTAGCGCGATCCCAGCCGAAGGGCGCGTAGATAATTGTGTCCTCAGCGCAGGCGCCCAGGTCGAAGGGCTGCTCGCTCACACCCTCGGCCCCAAGTAGGCGCCACACGCCCGTCACCGCCACGCTGGAGCCGTCACGAGGCGCGGCGACCACAAGGGCGCCAAAGACACGCGCGGCGTCCTCCGGCGTGGTGTACTCGTAGACGCGCACAAAGGGGCCGCCAAAGCGTGCCAGAGCGTTCCGGTGGGCAGGAGTATCAGCGGCAAGGGCGGCTTCCCAGAGCTCTGTGGGGCTGTCGGCGGGGAGCCCAAGCAGGCGGCGGGCGTCGGCGGCGCGCAAAGTAGCATTGTGCTGATCGCCAAGCAGACTCAAGGGCTCATCTGCCTCGACCGTGAGCGTGATGGGCAGCTGCTTGAGGCGCGCCGGCAGCTCCACAACGATAGCGCGGCGCTCGGCGTTGTAGCTCCAGCCCTCGGTTTGTTCCTCGCCGTCGAGCTGCACCGAGCCTGCTGGCCGGGTATGCTCAAGGCGAATGGTGTAGGCCCGGGCCTCGGGAAGGCTGCTGCAGTGCCCCTCCACAGGGCCGATCGTCAGCTCGCAGCGGCGTCCGTCGTTGAGCGTCCGCATGGTCACTGGCGTCCACTCGGCCTGATCGGCACGATACTCCTCGCCCTCGCCGGCATCCTCATAAAAGCGCAGCTCGCCGCGCTCGCCAGGAAAGATCGACAGGATCAGACTGTCGTGGGGCTGCTGGTGGCTGCGCGAGCCCTCGGGGGCCAGGGGCAAGATCGCGCCTGCGCGCAGCAGCTGAGGCATAGCCGCAAGATCGCCAAAGAGGCGTGTCCAGGCGGGGCCGTGGATCAGCTCGCCCGTAGCGCGCTCCATCCAGCTGCCCGGCGGCACCCAGACATCGGCGTGAGCGAGGCCGCTGGCGGGGTCGGCGGGGCGGATGATCGGCGCAACGAGCAGCTGCTCGCCCAGGGCGTACTGCTCGCGGGCGACATAAGCAGCCTCGTGCTCGGGCCACTCGTAGTAGAGCGGGCGAGCGGGGGCCAGAGCATCGTCGGCGTGGACGCGGGCGAGCGTGTAGAGATAGGGCAGCAGCTCGTAGCGCGCCTTGAACGCGGCGCGGGCGGCGTCGCGCACAGCTGGCGGGAAGGCCCAGGGGCGGCGCTCGGCGGCGGCGTCGTTGGTGGAGTGGAGGCGCATAATCGGGCTGAGGGCGCCGAGCTGCACCCAGCGGGCGTAGAGCTCTGGCTCGCTGGCGTCAAAGTGGCCGCCGATATCGTGGCTCCACCAGCCGTAGAGCACATTGGCGGCGGTGGCGGTGAAGTAGGGCTGGAAGCGCAGCGCCTCCCAGGTGGCGTAGGTGTCGCCGGAGAAGCCGATCGGGTAGCGGTGGTTGCCGAGGCCGCCCCAGCGCGAGAAGATCATCGGGCGGCGACCGTGGCGGCGGCGCATGTCCTGGAAGTGCAGATGATTCAGCCAGGGCAGCGGGTCGAGCCCAGGCAGGTCGGAGCCCTGACCCTGCTGCCAGTCCATCCACCAGAAGTCCACGCCCTGATCCTCCAGCGGATGATGCAGCAGCTCGAAATAGGCCTGGGCGAAGTGCTCGTCCGCGATGCGGAAGGGGATCGGCTCGCCCGGCGCGGAGCCCAGCGTGTCGGCGAAGGCGGGGTGGGCCGCCTCGTGGGGGCCAACGCCGTCGGCGGGGTGCAGGTTAAGCGTTATGTGGAGACCCTGGCGGTGCAGCCACGCGAGCAGCGCCTGCGGGTCGGGGAGCAGGGCCGGATTCCAGGTGTAGCCCGTCCAGCCGGGCAGATGCCAGTCCATATCGATCACAAAGATATCGAGCGGGAAATCGTGCTCGGCGAAGGCGGCGACGAGGCGGCGGATCTCCTGCTCGCTGTATGGCCAGTAGCGCGACCACCATGCGCCCAGCGCCCAGCGGGGGATCATCGGCACCGCGCCGCCGAAGCGGGCGTACTC
>JAYUYB010000818.1:0-2673 GCA_043752655.1 Chloroflexota bacterium | reverse complement strand
GCGCAGTAAAGGCCGTGGCCATGGGTACCACCGACGGCCTACAGCGCGGTGTGGTGGTGTATGACACGGGCCAGCCGATCTCGGTGCCCGTCGGCCCGGAGACCCTTGGCCGCGTGTTCAGCGTGCTTGGCCTGCCGATCGACGGCGGCCCGCCCGTGGACGCCGCTGTGGAGCGCCGCCCCATCCATCGCCCGCCGCCTTCTTTTGAAGATCAGAGCACCGAGGCTCAGGTGTTCGAGACGGGCATCAAGGTGATCGACCTGGTGGCGCCCTTCACACGGGGCGGCAAGACCGCGATCTTCGGCGGCGCCGGCGTCGGCAAGACCGTGGTCATCCAGGAGCTGATCGCCAACATCGCCAAGGAGCAGTCCGGCTACTCGGTGTTCGCCGGGGTGGGTGAGCGCTCCCGCGAGGGCAACGACCTGATCGGCGAGATGAAAGAGGCCAAGATCGACGAGACCAGCTCGGTCTTCGATAAGACTGTGATGGTCTTCGGCCAGATGAACGAGCCGCCCGGCGCCCGCCTGCGCGTGGGCCTCACCGCGCTCACCATGGCCGAGTACTTCCGCGACGAGGGCCGCGACATCCTGCTGTTTGTGGATAACATCTTCCGCTTTGTGCAGGCTGGCTCCGAGGTCTCGTCGCTGCTGGGGCGCATGCCGTCGCAGGTGGGCTACCAGCCCACCCTGGGCACCGAGATGGGCGAGCTCCAGGAGCGCATCACGTCCACCAAGAAGGGCTCGATCACCTCGATGCAGGCGGTGTACGTGCCCGCCGACGATTACACCGACCCCGCGCCGGCCACTGTGTTCGCCCACCTGGACGCGACGATCTCGCTGGAGCGCGGCATCGCTGAGCGCGCGATCTTCCCGGCGGTGGATCCGCTGGCCTCCACCAGCCGTATCCTCGACCCGAACATCGTGGGCGAGGAGCACTACAAGGTGGCTCAGGATGTGAAGCGCGTGCTGCAGCGCTACAGAGATCTGAAGGACATCATCGCCATCCTCGGCATGGAGGAGCTGGGCGACGAGGACCGGCTCACGGTGAGCCGCGCCCGCAAGATCGAGCTGTTCTTCTCGCAGCCCTTCACGGTGGCCCAGCAGTTTACCGGCCGCCCCGGCAAGTACGTGCCCGTGAAGCAGACGGTGGAGAGCTTCCGGCGCGTGCTCAACGGCGACGGCGACCACATCCCCGAGTCGAACTTCTACATGCAGGGCGACTTCGACGAGGTGCAGGCGGCGTACGAGGCGAGCCAGAAGTGACAAGGTGACCGGGTGACACGGTGACACGGTGACCTGCGCGCTTCGCGCGCTGACCGGGTGACACCTATCGGCCCCGTGAGGTGTCACCTTGTCACCCGGTCATCTGGTCAGCTTGTCATTCGGTCAGGGAGAAGAAATGCCATTTCATCTAGAGATCGTCACCGCCGAGCGTGTGGTGCTGGAGGATGAGGTTGATCAGGTGAACGCGCCGACCCGCGATGGGCGCGTGGGCATCCTGCCGCGCCACGAGTCGCTGCTCACCATCCTGCAGCCCGGCGAGCTCACTATCATCAAGGACGGGGTGCGGACGCCGTTCGCGATCTCGGGCGGCTTCATGGAGGTGCTCTCGAACCGGGTGACGATCCTGGCCGACACGGTGGAGCGCGCCGACGAGATCGACGAGGTGCGCGCCGAGGAGGCCCGCCGCTTGGCCGAGGAGCGTAAGGGCATGGCCCAGAGCGAGCGCGACATGCAGATCGCCGAGCTTAAGCTGCGCAAGGAGATGGCCCGCCTCCAGGTGGCCCGCCTAAAGGATATTCGGCGGCAGTAGAGCCGCCGCGCGCGGCGGCTCTACGCCAGCATGCCCTCACCCCCTGCCCCTCTCCCTTGCAAGGGAGAGGGGTGCCGCGTCAGCGGCGGGGTGAGGGCTTTTGCTTTGTCACGCAGCTATCATCCCGGCTAGAACACACAGCGTCACCGCTGCGGCAAAGATCCGCTATAATAACAAACGCTTTTTAACGAAGATCTGCCTGCATGGCGCCGTTTCGCGCCGGTTGCGACAAAGGGACTCAATGGCCCGCAAGATCGGCATCGACCTGGGCACGGCGAATGTGCTTGTCTACCTGAAAGGCAAGGGGATCGTCCTCTCGGAACCCTCGGTGGTGGCCCTGAGCACCAAGGACGGTCGCGTGCGCGCGGTGGGCTCCGAGGCACTTGCCATGCTTGGCCGCGAGCCCGAGAGCATCGAGGTGGTGCGCCCGATGCGCAACGGCGTGATCGCGGACTACCAGGTGACAGAGGCGATGCTCAAGTATTTTATCGGGCGCGCCGCCGGGCGCTTCCGCCTCTCGAAGCCCGAGGTGATGATCTGCATCCCGGCGGGCGTGACAAGCGTGGAGATGCGCGCCGTGCGCGATGCCGCCCTGGAGGCCGGCGCCGGGCGGGCGTATCTGATCCGCGAGCCGCTCGCCGCCGCCATCGGCGCCAACATCCCCGTGGCCCAGCCCTCCGGCAACCTGATCATCGATATCGGCGGCGGTACGACAGAGGTGGCCGTGATCTCGCTCAACGATATTGTTGTCAGCACGTCGGTGCGCGTCGGCGGCAACAAGTTCGACGAGGCGATCGCTGCGTATATCAAGCGCAAGTATAACGTGCTGATCGGCGAGCGCACCGCCGAGAGCATCAAGAT